>JBEKFT010000066.1:0-6832 GCA_050013175.1 Verrucomicrobiota bacterium | reverse complement strand
AACGGCCTGACGACAGAGACAACTTCTACATTGGATGGTGCAGCCAGGCGCGACATATCCCGTGCGCGCGGCGCTTCAATCCAATGCCATGCTCATCTTGCGGGAGGATTTCTGTGCTCTAAAGATTCCCGTGACGAGTTTGTTCACGTCCTTCTTGCCCACCATGCGTACCGTTACAGCCTGCGTTTGCTGGCCGATTCGGCGGGCAATGCGTTGGGCAACTTTCGGACTGGCGAACAAGTGAGTGATTTGTCCCGACATAGACGTGATGCTTTATACGCCAAAAATGCATTGCCGCAACCAAAAATCGCTGATTATTTCCAATCGCTTCATACGTCTTGGTCGGATTCCTGGCCGTACGCTTTAATCCTGAAATTGCGGGCGAGGTAAGCGTCCACTTCCGCTCTGGGGAAACGGACGATCTTGGAGGTGAGCCTGATGAAGGGCAGTCGGCGCTGCTTCATCATGTTGTCGATGGTTCGGACGCAGACGTTCAATCGCCGGGCGACCTGGGCCTTGGTCTCGTAATCCGGAGATCCGGGAAATTCTTTTCGTTCCGGCGGCATGCTGGCTCTCTCATTTTTAACCAGCAGTCTGCCACGGCATCGTCGGCCGATTGCGTTGCACGCACACAAGATGATGGTGCGGAAATCTGCCTCGGCTCGATCAAATGACGCCAGCGGTCCACGCGCGGAGACCTAAAGGCCACAACCCGGAGGAGGCGGGCGGGTCAATTTGGAGCGCAGAAGGGTGACGGGGCGAGCAAGAGATTGACGCGACCGCGGCCGAGCTATTTCCGGCACGAGCGGAATGACCAGCCGAGTTACCGGAGCATTCTGGTCACATACCCGAGAGCTGCGGTCGTCGTGGTGGCGCTCGCATCTTGTTTTGTGCCTTGCGCCTCCGTGGTTCCAATGGGCACGGGCAAGACATTCTTCCACTCTTTCGGCGGCACGATGCCGAACCATTCCGTTGCCTGCGTCTCGGTCACGAGTTGGCGGTAGTGGGCGAACACCATTTGCGGGCTGTTGCCAGCTTCCAGGCTGACTTGGTGGACATCTTAATCTGGGCTAGCCGGTAGGAGATAAACGAGTGGCGCAGGCCGTTCCGTTTCCATTCGATCTCTGCTGCCGGGCCGACGCAGTAGAAGCATTGTTTGTCCGGTCGCTCGAAGGGGCAAACGGGGCCGGATTCCTTGGCGAAGGGTGCCAGCCACAAAGCGCAGTCGTCGGGAAGCTGCGTCCGATCGTTCAGAGCAGTCGTTTGCTGGCGAAGGCTTTTCCTGAATGCGATTTCAGATACTGCTCGAAAGAGCGAGCTCGTGCCTCAAGCTTGAAGGCGCAGTAAAACTCAATCTGCCAGGGCGCGAATTTGGTCGTGTGCGGGCTGCCGCCATTGTTGTGAGTTGCGAGACGATGTTTGAGGTCTTGTGTGAACCCGATGTACGTTTGATCCGGCCGGCCTTTGCTCCGGAGGATATATGTATAATACATAGCCCTGTTCCCCTTGTTTTCCTTATCCGTTGCCCAGGCAGAATGTCCTTCTTTGGCAGCTATCGAATTCTGGACCCAACTGCCCATGCTTCGTTTCGCGTTGCGAAACTGCGCAGGGCACGCTTCGCCGACCGCGGCCATTGGCCAATCGCTGGAATCTATTGCGCCTTCAGCGTGGCCCGCCACGCGTAGCCGCTGGGCGAAGCGTGGAGGCGGCGGGAGTTGAACCCGCGTCCCGGACAAATCTACCAGCCGCGACTACATGCTTAGTCCGGAGAGATTTTTCTGCTGTGCGATAACGTCCGAACTCGAGTCGCACTGCCTAGTCCGCATGGAATTTTCTCGGCCGCCAGCGCGCAGTCTCCGCCGTCAACCATGCCTGCTATGGCGTTCAGCCGGCGTAGCAGGTGTCCACCGGTGAACGTCGCAGCTCATTTAGGCCGCGAGAGCTAATTCTTGGTTAGCACTTATTTTTGGTTCGATGATTAACGAGGCCAACGAACCGTCCTCGGCATGCCGCCTCTGGCGTATCTATCCGGTCGAAACCAGTACGCCCCCACAAAAGCGAACGAAGTCATTGTCGCGCAGTGGATCGGCCAGGTCAAGTGCACAGGGTTGTATCGGTGAAGGATCCCGACGGGCGGATCAGGAAAAATTCGCGCACATTTGCGTAATTCGCGGATCACAGAAAGAAGAGCCTATCCGCGAATCTCGCAAATGTGCGCGAATGGACGGGAAGGGAGATCGTTTCCTTGAAATCAGGGAAGCCAGTGCGCCCTGCCGGGCGCACGCAAAAAAGCGAGGCTGGCGGATGCCAGCCTCGCTCTCGTGATTCTCCGCGACGGTCACGGACCGCCGCGACAGTGTTAGTAATCCATTCCACCCATTCCGCCCATGCCGCCCGGGGCCGGAGCCGATTTTTCCTTCACCGGAACTTCGGTGATGAGGCATTCGGTGGTCAGGAGCAGACCGGCGATGGACGCCGCGTTCTGCAGCGCGGTGCGGGTGACCTTCTTCGGGTCCACCACGCCGGCTTTGACGAGGTCTTCATATTCGCCGGTTGCGGCGTTGAAGCCTTCGTTGCCTTTGCGCTTCTTGACTTCCATCACAACCACGCTGCCTTCATAACCCCCGTTGAGGGCGAGGTGCTTGGTCGGATATTCAACCGCGCGCCGGATGATGTCCACGCCGATCCGTTCGTCGTCGTTGGCGCCCTTGACCGCTTCGATCGCGGGCAGGCAGCGGATCAACGCCACGCCACCGCCAGGAACAATGCCTTCCTCGACGGCTGCGCGGGTCGCATGGAGCGCGTCCTCGACGCGGGCCTTCTTCTCTTTCATCTCGGTCTCGGTTGCGGCGCCGACATTGATGACGGCGACACCGCCGGCGAGTTTGGCCAGGCGTTCCTGCAATTTCTCGCGGTCGTAATCCGAGGTGGTTTCCTCGATCTGACGGCGGATCTGGTTGACGCGGCCCTGGATTTCGGAGCTTTTGCCGTAGCCTTCGACGATGGTCGTGTTTTCCTTGTCGATGACGATGCTCTTGGCGCGGCCGAGATCTTCCAGGCCGATGGATTCGAGCTTGATGCCGAGGTCCTCGGTGATGCACTTGCCGCCGGTGAGAACGGCAATGTCTTCAAGCATCGATTTGCGGCGATCGCCGAAGCCGGGGGCTTTGACGGCGCAGACGTTCAATGTGCCGCGCAGCTTGTTCACGACGAGAGTCGCGAGGGCTTCCCCTTCGACTTCCTCAGCGATGATCAAGAGCGGCTTGCCGAGCTTGGCCACCTTTTCGAGGATCGGGAGCAGGTCTTTGAGGCTGCTGATTTTCTTTTCGTAATTCAGGACGTAAGCCTCTTCGAGCTTGGCTTCCATGGTCTCGGCGTTGGTGACGAAGTACGGGGACAGATAGCCCTTGTCGAACTGCATGCCTTCGACCACTTCGAGCGTGGTGTCAATGGACTTGGCTTCCTCGACGGTGATGGTGCCATCCTTGCCGACTTTGTCCATGGCGTCGGCGATGATTTCGCCGATCTGGGTGTCCCAGTTGGCGGAGACGGTGGCGACCTGCTTGATTTCCTCCTTGTCCTTGACCTTCTTGGAGATTTTACCGAGATGGTCCACGGCGGCTTCGACGGCCTTGTTGATGCCCCGCTGGATGCCGATCGGGTTCGCGCCGGAGGTCACGTACTTGAGGCCCTCGCGGAAGATCGCTTCGGCCAGCAAGGTGGCCGTGGTGGTGCCGTCGCCCGCGGCGTCGCTGGTTTTGCTGGCGACCTCGCGGACCATCTGAGCGCCCATATTTTCGTACGGGTCTTCCAGTTCAATCTCCTTCGCGACCGTCACGCCGTCCTTGGTGATCGTCGGCGAGCCGAATTTTTTGTCGAGCACCACGTTGCGGCCTTTGGGGCCGAGCGTCGCGGTGACGGCTTTGGAGAGTTTGCTGACACCCTTCAGGAGTGTCTGACGAGCGGTCTCGTCGAATATCAATTGTTTTGCAGCCATAGATTAAGGTGATTGTAGATGGTTAAGAGTTGAGCGATCAATCGATGACCGCGAGGACATCGTCCGAGCCGAGGATTTTGTATTCCTTGCCGTCGAGTTTGATTTCGGTGCCGCCGTATTTGCTCACGAGCACGCGGTCGCCTTTTTTGACTTCAAACGGGACTTTCTTGCCGTTGTCGTCGGTTTTGCCGGTGCCGAGCGCCACGACGATGCTTTCCATCGGCTTTTCCTTGGCGGTGTCAGGGATAATGATCCCGCCCTTCTTCAGTTCCTTCTCTTCGATCGGTTCCACAAGAATCCGGTCGCCGAGCGGTTTAACGTTTAGAGACATATTAGGTTTTGGTTTGGTTGTTGTCGTTTTGAATCGAATCAAACCCCGCCGCACCCGCGGAGGGTAAATTGTGCGAAGTGTTTCCCTCTCTCAGAAAGCCGGGTTCAGGAGATCACTTCTTCTCGTCCACCACTTCGGCGTCGATGATCGGGCCTTCTTCCTTCTTGCCCTCTTGCGGCTGCGGTCCTCCGGCTTCAGATCCGGGCCGCGCGCCGGGCTGGCTTTGCGGCTGGCCGGCACGCGCCTTTTCGGACGCGGCTTTGTAGAGCTCGGCGGAAACCGCCTGCCAGGCTTCGTTCAACTTCTCGCTGGCGGATTTGATGGCCGCGGAGTCGCTGCCCTTGAGGGATTCCTTCACGTCCGCGACAGCTTTTTCGATGTTGCCCCTGGCGTCGCCGGAAATTTTATCAGCGTTGTCCTTGAGCATTTTTTCAGAGCGATACACCGCGGCGTCGGCTTCGTTGCGCGTCTCGACTTCCTCGCGCTGCTTCTTATCGTCGTCGGCGTGGGCCTCGGCGTCCTTGCGCATCTTCTCGATTTCGTCCTTCGAGAGGCCGCTGCTGGCGGTGATGCTGATCTTCTGCTCTTTGCCGGTGCCAAGGTCCTTGGCGCCGACGTGCAATATGCCGTTGGCGTCGATGTCGAACGTGACCTCGATCTGCGGCATGCCGCGCGGGGCGGGGGGGATGTCCGTGAGATGGAACTTGCCGATGGTCTTGTTGTCGCGGGCGAACTGGCGCTCGCCTTGCAGGACGTGGATTTCGACGCCGGGCTGATTGTCCGAGGCGGTTGAAAAGATTTCGGATTTGCGGGTTGGGATCGTGGTATTGCGCTCGATGAGTTTGGTGAACACGCCGCCGAGCGTCTCGATGCCGAGCGACAGGGGAGTCACGTCGAGCAGCAGGACGTCTTTGACCTCGCCTTTGAGGACGCCGCCCTGGATGCCGGCGCCCACGGCCACGACTTCATCCGGGTTCACGCCTTGGTGCGGCGGTTTGTTGACGAGCGAATGGGCGGTTTCGACGACGCGGGGCATGCGGGTCATGCCGCCGACGAGCACGAGTTCGTCGATTTTATCCGTGGCGATGCCGGAATCTTTGAGGCAGTTCTTGACGGGTCCGATGGTGCGTTCGAACAAGTCATCGCAAAGCTGTTCCATCTTCGCCCGGGTGAGGCTCTTGCTGATGTGTTTGGGACCGCTGGCATCGGCGGTGATGAATGGCAGATTGATATCGTATTGCTGCGCGCTGGAGAGGGCGATCTTGGCCTTCTCGGCTTCTTCCTTAATGCGCTGGAGGGCATCGGGCTGCTTGCGCAGGTCCATTCCCTGCTCCTTCTTGAACTCATCGAGAATCCAATCCATGATGCGATTGTCCCAGTCGTCGCCGCCAAGATGGGTGTCCCCGTTGGTCGCCTTCACTTCGAACACACCGTCGCCGATTTCGAGGACGGAAATGTCGAAGGTGCCGCCGCCGAGGTCATAGACGGCGATTTTCTCGTCCTTCTTCTTATCCAAGCCATAGGCCAGGGAGGCTGCGGTGGGTTCATTGATGATGCGGAGGACTTCGAGGCCGGCGATTTTGCCGGCGTCTTTGGTGGCCTGCCGCTGAGAGTCGTTGAAATAGGCGGGAACGGTGACGACCGCTTGTGTGATTTTCTCGCCCAGCCGCATTTCGGCGTCGGCTTTGAGTTTGGAGAGGATCATGGCGGAGATTTCCGGCGGGCTATAGAGCTTCGCTTTGCCGCCCTCATCGACCTCGACTGCGGCGTCGCCATTGGAGGCGCGGACCACCTTGTAGGGGACGCGCTTGATTTCCTCCTGGATCTCATCAAATTTGCGGCCCATGAAGCGTTTGATGGAATACACGGTGTTGCGGGAATTGGTGACGGCCTGGCGCTTCGCAGCGTCGCCCACCAAGCGCTCACCATTCTTGGTGAATGCCACGACGGACGGCGTGACTCGCCGGCCTTCAGAGTTCTCCAGAACGACCGGCTCACCGCCTTCCATGACGGCCATGCACGAATTCGTCGTGCCCAAGTCAATACCAAGTACTTTAGCCATAAAATGCTCCTGAACAGATTGTATCGAGACACGTTTAGCATCGACAATGCCAGAACGGAGACGCATTGCTTTAACTACTAATACACAATGTGTTAGAAGTGATTTCTGTGATTCTATAAAGAGCCATTTATGCGCCAGAATGGCACAACCTGGCGCTTCTTGTGGCACTTGGCGCTGGCACAGTTATCTTCGGGATTATGCGACTTGCCACCTGCCTGGCGTTCATGGAGTGCCGATACAACCTCTTTCTTCTGGCTTCTGGATTCTGGATTCTGAATTCTCATTGCCATGCCGAAGTGGGTTAAAACCATCGCAGCCACCTTGCTGTTGCCCGCCTGTATTGGGGCGGTGATGGCTCTGTGGCGGGTGATTTGTGCCAGCGGCAGCGCGGACACGACTTGGGTGCCGATGCTCGCCGGGATGTCGTGCTGGCTGGTGGTCT
>JBEKFT010000065.1:0-6882 GCA_050013175.1 Verrucomicrobiota bacterium | reverse complement strand
ACCGCGGCTCTGTGAGCCGCAGCAACGGCTGCTGAATCCAAACGCCTCGCTATCTCCACTCGCCCGTTGTCTTGCCAACCCCGCTGCGGGTCGCAGACCCGCTCTCCGGACCGCGTCCGGCAGTTGGCGCTTGGCACGCCGCCGCCGGCGCGCCATAGTCATCGCCATGCCTGACGAGACCGTTCTCCAACTTGACCTGCCCGGCATCCGGAAGCTCAAGAGCGGAAAAGTGCGTGAAATGTTCGACCTGGGCGACCGTCTGCTGCTCGTCGCCAGCGATCGCATCTCCGCCTTCGATGTCATCATGCCCAATGGCATTCCACGCAAGGGCGAGGTGCTCACGCAAATTTCCTTTTTCTGGTTCGACCGGTTCGCGTCGCTGGTGGAGAATCATCTGCTGGCGGGTGCGAACGATCCGCTGCCGAAATACCTCCAGTCCTTTGCCGGCAAGATTGGCCGCCGGTGCATGATCGTGAAAAAGGCGAAACCGCTCGCCATCGAGTGCATCGTGCGCGGCTACCTGTCCGGCTCCGGGTGGAAGGAATACGGGAAATCCCGGACGGTCTGCGGCATCCCGCTGCCGGCCGGGTTGACGGAATCAGCGGAATTGCCCGAGCCGATCTTCACGCCGTCCACCAAGGCGGAGGCCGGGCATGACGAGAACATTTCGTTCGAACAGGCGGCCGGGATTGTCGGCGCGGATCTCGCGGCGCAGGCAAGGGACTTGAGCCTGAAGATTTACAAGGCGGGGCGCGATTACGCCCGCCAGCGCGGCATCCTCATCGCCGACACCAAGTTTGAGTTTGGGGTGAGCGACGGGAAACTGATTCTGATTGACGAGGTGCTGACACCGGATTCCTCGCGTTTCTGGCCCGCGGACCGGTATCGACCCGGGCAGGGCCAGGCGAGTTTCGACAAGCAATTCGTCCGGGATTACCTGGAAACGCTGAATTGGAACAAGACTCCGCCGGGGCCGATGTTGCCGGCTGACGTGGTTGCCAGGACGAGCGCGAAGTATTTGGAAGCTTACGAGCGGCTGACCGGCAGAAAACTTTGACATTGCCGCAACGGGATGAAGAGCCAGGCAACGGAGGTCGTGGATGCAAACTCTCGTTGAAGAGTTCCTGCAATACCTTCGCCACGAGCGCGGGCAGTCCGAGCACACGCAAAAAACCTACGCCGCGTTGTTGAACAAATTCGTCGTTTGGGCGGCGGAGCGGAAGTTGACGGACTGGAGAGCGGTCGAGCTCCGGCATCTCATGTCGTTCCTGCAGGACGAACGGGAGCGGGCGCCGGCCAATCAACCGGAGGAATCGCGGCGCCGGCTCAGCAGCGAGAGTGTTTATCTGGAGATCGCCGCGCTGCGCGCGTTTTATCGCTTTGCCGAAAGCGAGAAGCTGCTGCCGTCGAACGTGGCGGAGAACCTGTCGTTGCCGCGGCGCTGGAAGCGCCTGCCCAAGGCGTTGACGGACCGGGAAATCGGGATGCTGGTCGAGCCGGAGACGCCGGAGACGCCGCAAAACCTTTGCGATCAAGCCGTTCTCGAACTGGCCTACGCCTGCGGCTTGCGCCTGGCCGAACTGCGCAACGTGCGCCTGGAGCAACTCCACCTGGACGCCGGGTTCATCAACGTGGTCGGAAAAGGCAACAAGGAGCGTGTGGTGCCGGTCGGCAGGAAGGCCGTGCAGGCGCTGAGCCGGTACATCGAGGTCGGACGGCCCAAGCTGGTGACGCCGCGTTCGACCGCGAATGTTTTTCTCACGAACCGCGGCACCCTGTTCGCGGCGGTGACGCTCTGGTTGCGGATCAAGCAACGGGCCCGCCGGGCCGGGGTGGCGCGCAACATCACACCGCACATGCTGCGGCATAGTTTCGCCACCCACCTGCTGGAACATGGCGCCGACCTGCGCGTGATCCAGGAATTGCTCGGGCACGCGAGCATCGGCACGACGGAGATTTACACCCACGTCACCGGCAGCCGGCTGAGGGACGTCCACCGGAAATTCCATCCCAGGGGGTGAGCGGGGGCGCAGATGGCCTGTCCGCGCGAACCCCGGATCGACAAGCCTGCGAGGGTTCTTCGAGATTTCCGACTCGCGGGCTCGGCGGCTTAACCCTGCTGCGGTCGAAGATCCGCTCTCCGGCGCGCGGCCTGTGAGCCGCAGCAAGTGTGGAAAATCCGGACGCTTTGGAACCTTCCAGCGCGCCATGCGTTAGCGGCGGGCGCAGCCAGGTCATTCGAAGTCGTACACCACCACCTTCCGGCAGACGCGCTTGAAGACTTTTTCCACAAATTCCACGTGCCGGGGGTGGACCTGGTAATCGTCCTGCGTTTTTTTGTCGGGGAAAGCAAGATTCAGCGCCACCTGATAGGATTGGTCCACCGCGGGGCGATGGCTGGGCGCCATTTTGCCGACGTGAAAGTGGAGCACGCCGGGAATGGATTTCAGATAATGATTCGCGCCTGCGATCAATTCATCGGCGGCTTTCGGGTTGGCCGGATCGGTCCAGAAAATGACGACGTGTGAAAACATGGACTCGATTGTGGTCGCGGCGCGCCCGCTGGCAAGGGGAAAGATGAAAGGAGAATTCTGTTCTTTCTCTGCGGCCCGGATTGGTGTTTAGTGTGCGGCCTCATGAGCAAAACCGCATTGCTGTTCGCCGGACAAGGCGCGCAAGTCGTCGGCATGGGAAGAGATCTGGCGGAGCAATTTCCAACCGCCCGGACCTGGTTCGAGCGCGCCGCCGCCGCCGTGGGTTATCCCCTGGTGTCGATTTGTTTCAACGGCCCGGAACCGGAGCTGACCCGGACCGAAAATGCGCAGCCGGGTATTTTTCTGGTGAGCTGGGTCTGCTTCCAACTGCTGAAGGAACGTGTTCCGTCATTGCAGTTCGAGTCCGCAGCCGGCCTGTCGCTGGGTGAATTCACCGCGTTGACCGCGGCGGGCGCGATCGGATTCGCGGACGGCCTGCGCGTGGTGCGGGAGCGGGGCCGGTTCATGCAGGAAGCCTGCGACGCGACGCGCGGCGGCATGGCGGCAATCCTCGGCCTTGGGGAGGATCTGATGCGCGAGGTCTGCGCCCAGGCGGGGGTGGCGCTGGCGAACCTGAATTGCCCGGGGCAGATCGTGATTTCAGGCGAGGCCGGCAAGATTGCGAACGCGGTCGAAATGGCCAAGGCCAAAGGGGCGAAGCGGGCGGTGCCCCTGCCGGTCGCCGGCGCGTATCATTCGCCGCTGATGGCCGGCGCCGGTCCGAAGCTGGCGGCCGAACTGGCCGGGGTGAAGATTTCTTCGCCGGCGGTTCCCGTCATTTCCAACGTCACCGCCCGTCCCCACGGCGGGGCGGCGGAGATTGCCCCGAGGCTGGTGGAGCAGGTCACCTCGCCGGTGCGTTGGGAGGAATCGATGCGATACCTGCTGGCGCAAGGGTTTACGCGGTTCATCGAGCTGGGCCCCGGGACGGCGCTCAGCGGTTTCCTGAAGCGGATCGACAGGGGCGCGCAGACGCTGAACGTGGCGGATGCGGCAAGTCTGGCGGGCACGGCCGCGGCATTGGAGGCTTGATCGGGCATCCCGCATCCCGTATCACACGAAGCACGCATGAATCAACTTGCCAGCCAGATCGCCGTCGTCACCGGCGCGGGCCGGGGAATCGGCCGCGCCATCGCCTTGAAATTCGCCGCCGAAGGCGCGGACGTGGTTTGCGTCTCGCGAACGGCTGCAAATTCGGAGAAAGTGGCCGCCGAGGTTCGCGCGCTGGGGCGAAAGTCGTGGGCGCACGCCCTGGATGTGGCGGACGCCGGGGCCGTCGCCGCCGCCGCGGAAAAGATCCTGGCGGAGTGCGGCAAGGTGGACATTCTGGTGAACAATGCGGGTGTGACCCGGGACGGTCTGCTGATGCGGATGAGCGACGGGGATTGGGACGCGGTGCTGGACACCAATCTGAAGGGGGCATTCCTGGTTACCAAGGCATTCTGCCGCGCCATGATCAAGCAGCGGTCCGGACGGATCATCAATATTTCGTCCGTCATCGGCCTGATCGGCAACGCCGGCCAATGCAACTATGCGGCGAGCAAGGCAGGCCTGATCGGGTTTACACAATCCGCGGCGCGGGAGGTGGCGTCGCGCGGGATCACCGTCAATGCCATCGCGCCGGGATTCATCGAAACGGACATGACATCTGCCTTGGGGGAAGACGTGCGGAAGGGGCTGCTGGAGAGAATTCCGTTGAACAGCTTCGGCCAGCCGGAGGACATCGCGAATGCCGTCCTGTTTCTGGCCGGCCCGGGGTCGCGGTACATCACCGGACAGGTGCTTACGGTGGACGGCGGGATGGTGATGTAACGGCGCTGAAGGGTCCGGATCAGGAATTTGCGGAGCCAGGCGGCGGGGGACGGCGATCCCGGCGGCAGCACTGCGGACGAAACGAAAAAAATCGCGATTCGGGACTTGACGCCCTCTTGAGGGTGGCATAGACACACTGCAAAACGAATCGAAGAACCGGAGAAAATCATGGCTGAAAAAACAATTGAACAACGAGTCAAGGACATCATCGTCGAGCAGTTGGGCGTCAATGCGGATCAGGTCACACCGGACGCCAAGTTCATCGAGGATCTTGGGGCTGATTCGCTCGACACAGTTGAATTGGTCATGGCGCTCGAGGAAGAATTCGGACATGAAATCCCGGATGAACAGGCCGAGAAACTTCAGAGCGTGGGCGACGTCATCAAGTACATCGAAGACCTCCAGGAAAAGTAATGGTTCGTTGAACGCTTGCGGGGCAGCCAGGACTGGCGTGGGGTGGGGCTGCCTTTTTAATTTATGCCCGCCAACTGGACAGACCGCAGGGTGGTTATCACCGGACTTGGCGTAGTGACTCCGCTCGGCAACGAGGTCGAGGTCTTCTGGAAAAACCTGCTCGAAGGCCAGTGCGGCGTGGAAACCATCACCGCGTTTGACCCGTCCGCCTTCGATACCCGCATCGCCGCCGAGGTCAAACACTTCGATCCCAGCCCCGCGTTCCCGTCGCCGAAAGAAGCCCGCCGCACGGACCGTTACTCGCAGTTTGGGATTGTGGCGGGCTGGCAGGCGCTGAAGGACTCGGGCATCGACCTCGAGAAGGCGGATCGGGACGAAATTGGGGTGTTCCTCGGATCGGGCATCGGCGGACTCCGCACCACGACCGACCAGCTCCAGGTATTGATCGAGCGCGGCCCCAGCCGGCTGTCTCCGTTCATGATCCCGATGCTCATCTCGAACATGGCGTCGGGAATGGTTTCGATGTATTACGGCCTGCGCGGCCCGAATTTCGCCACCTGTTCCGCCTGCGCCACGGCCAACCACGCTATCGGCGAAGCCTGGCGGACGATCAAGATGGGCGATGCCCAGGCCATGCTTGCCGGCGGCGCCGAGGCCACGATCGTCCCGATCGGCATCGGCGGCTTTTGCGCGATGAAAGCGATGA
Organism: Verrucomicrobiota bacterium; assembly: GCA_050013175.1. Lineage (GTDB taxonomy): Bacteria > Verrucomicrobiota > Verrucomicrobiia > Limisphaerales > BOG-1460 > BOG-1460. Next base: position 1,416 of record JBEKFT010000065.1, on the reverse strand, counting down.
GCACGCGCAATGACGCCCCGCAGCGGGCCTCGCGGCCATTCGACAGGGAGCGCGATGGCTTTGTGATGGGCGAGGGGGCGGGTGTGCTGGTGCTCGAGGAGCTCGGATACGCCCAAGCCCGCGGCGCGCGGATTTACGCGGAACTGGTCGGCTACGGCAACACAGCGGATGCCCATCACCTGACCGCGCCTTCGCCCGGCGGCGAAGGCGCCGCGCGGTGCATGAAGATGGCCTTGCGCAATGCCTCGCTGAATCCGGGGGACATTTCCTACATCAACGCCCACGGCACCTCCACTCAGCAGGGCGACATCGCCGAGACCGAGGCGATCAAGGCCGTATTTGGCGGGAGCGCCCGGAAACTCGCCGTCAGTTCCACCAAGGGCGCGACCGGCCACATGCTCGGCGCGGCGGGCGCGGTGGAGATGGTTATTTGCACCAAAGCCATCCAGGCCGACGTCGTGCCGCCGACGATCAATTACGAATTCCCCGATCCGGCGTGCGATTTGGATTACGTGCCAAACACGGCGCGGCCGCTGAAGGTCAACGCGATCGTGAACAACTCGTTCGGCTTCGGCGGCCACAACGCCACCCTGGTGGCGAAGAAATTCGTCTCCTGATTCCGGCTCGTCTCGCTCGATTCGAGCTTCCGCCCGCTACAGAATATTCGCCGCCAGCTCCGCGAGTTCCGAACGTTCGCCTTTTTGCAGCTCGATGTGCGCCGCGATGGCTTCCGCGCGGAACCGGCTGACGACGTAATTGAACCCGTTGGACGAGGAATCCACGTAGGGATTGTCGATCTGGTAGGGGTCGCCGGTGAACACGACCTTCGTGCCGCTGCCGACGCGGGTGATGATGGTCTTGGCTTCGAGCGGCGTGAGATTCTGGGCTTCGTCGATGATCATGAACTGGTTGGCGATGCTGCCGGACCGCATCAGGTCGCCGCTGCGACGGTGTTCCTGGCCCATGTTGAGGTCGCTCAACAATTCGAGCGCGTCATGGATGGGCTGCATCCACGGCGCCAGTTTCTCTTCGAGCGAGCCGGGCAGGAAGCCGAGTTCCTTGCCCATGGAGATGGTCGGGCGGGCGACGACCAGCCGGCGGAATTCGCGGTCGTGCACGGTGCGTTTCAGCCCCGCGGCCATGGCCAGCAGGGTCTTGCCCGTGCCCGCCTTGCCCATGAGGGTGACCAGCTTCACCCGATCGTCCAGCAGCGCGTCGAAGGCGAAGTGCTGCTCGCGGTTGCGCGGTTTGATCCCCCACACGCCTTCGCGGCTGTCCACGATCGGCACGAGTTTCGTGCCCTTCGGATCCACCTTGGCCAGCGCGGCGCGCTTGGGGTTGGTCTCATCGATCAGCGTGCAATATTCGTTGGGAAAGTACTTCCGGCTGGCGTCCAGCGCCCATTCGCCGTTTGCC
>JBEKFT010000064.1:0-6887 GCA_050013175.1 Verrucomicrobiota bacterium | reverse complement strand
AGCGTGCAATAAACAGGGGCGGTTTTCGCATTCGTAAAAAAACTTATTCACAGAAAAACTTCCCGCGGTCCGCGTGCTGCGAACAAGTTTCCGACGTAAAAGCGAATCGCTGCGACGAACGAGGGGTCGGTTCTGACAATTGACAATGTTTCAACCCCGGGTTCTTCGCGGGCCGATGAGTTTGACAGCCTCCGCGTGTGCGAGCACGACGTCGGGGTCGCGTTGCAAGGCTTCGAAGTAATGCCCGGAAAACTCCTGCCCGTGTTCCGCCGGCGCCAGGAGGAGGGCGGATTGACGCGCCAGAGTGTCCACAGCGGCGGCCGTCAACGGCTCCTTCCCGGTCAACGCTTCGTCCATCGAAACGATGAGTTCTGAAAGCGGGTGCAGCCACGCGAACCAAGGGTCGCCGATGAGGAGTTGCAGGAAATGGTTCGGCGATTTGATCTGGCCCAGGGTTTTCTCGTAGCTGAGGCGTTCCGAGTCAACCAGCGTTTTGTGCAGGTTCAGCAGTGCGCCGCGGAGCTCGATCAAGCGCCGCCGCAGGCCCGCGGATTCGGGGCCCGATGGAGCCGGGCTTTTCTTTTTCATTCATGAAAGAATACCACCTTCAACGGGAAAGTCATGCCCGTGTCCGGCAAAACCCGGGCCGGCCTTCTCGAATCGGACCTCCGGCGGCCGCCGTTTCAACACAGCGCAGCTTTGCGGGGCGGGATCGTGCATTCAAGGGTCCGATGGACAAATGTAATCATCGGTGTTACTTATTGCACAGGTTATGAGAAGCAGTTGTCGTTTTGCAATGGCGGTTCACGTGCTGGCGGTCCTGGCTTACAAAGAGGGCGACCGGGTGACGTCGGCCCTGCTGGCGGCCAGCGTCAACACCAACCCGGTCATTGTCCGACGGCTGCTGCTGGCCTTGCAGCGGGCCAAACTGGTGGAGACCGGCAAGGGGGCGGGGTCGGGTTCCCGTCTGAGCCGCTCCCCGGGGCGCATCAATCTGGCCCAAATCTATCGTGCGGTCGAGGACTGCGAGCCTTTTGCTACCCCTCCGCGAAAACCCAACACGGCGTGCCCGGTGGGCCATTGCATCCGGCGGACAATGGACAAGGTTTTTGCGTCGGCGGAGTCCGCCCTGGAACAGGACCTGGAGAAGACCACCCTGGCCGGTGTGATCGCCGCGGTTCAGACCTCGGGAAACCGCACGCGGAAAAAAGGCCGTTGACACTTTCTTTTTGTGTGGAATTATGTAACCACATCTATTACATATAAGCGATAGAAACGAATGAAAAGCGCATTGAAACACAGACTCCGGCCGGGGACCAGCCGTCTCGCGCCGCCTCGCGTGCTTTTGGCCGGACAGCGTCCGGCGAAGCGATATCGCGGCTCGCCGCAGTCACCGGCGATCGGGGTTTTGCGTGGGAAACCGGTGGTTGCGGAAGGGGAGCCGGCGGAGCTGTTCCAGGGAGATTCGCAGCGCGGCGACGCTTTGCAGCTCTATCTGCGGGAAATCGGCCAAGTGACACTGCTGACGCCGAAGGAGGAGATTGCGCTGGCGCGGCGGATCAAGCGGGGCGACAAATCGGCGCGCGAGCACATGATCAAGGCGAACCTGCGGCTGGTTGTGAAAATTGCCCGCGATTATGAGGGGCTGGGCCTGCCGCTTCTCGACCTCATCAACGAGGGCAACATCGGCTTGATGAAAGGGGTGGAACGCTTTGACCCAAGGAAGGGGGCGAAGCTCTCCACTTACGCCTCGTGGTGGATCAAGCAGGGCATCAAGCGGGCCCTGGCGAATCAATCCAAGACCATTCGCCTGCCGGTTCACGTGGTGGACAAGGTTGCCCATATTTACCGGGCGGAGATGAAGCTGCGGGAGATTCTCCGGCGGGAACCAACCGATGAGGAAGTGGCGGAGCATCTGGGGCTCAATCCACGCAGCGTGCGGTTGTATCGTGAGGCGTCCAGGCCGCCGGTCCCGTTGGATGCTCCGATTGGGACCGACGACACGACACGCGTCTCCGAGGTCATTGCGGACCAGAACGCGGCCGCGCCATTCGAACGGTTGGTGAGAGAGAATGATACCGAATTGGTGCAAGAGGTTCTTGCCGGGCTGACCGAGCGGGAAAGCAAGATTTTGGCGATGCGTTTCGGGCTGGACGACGGCCGGCCGAGGACGTTGGAAGAGGTGGGCGGGCATTTTGGGGTGACGCGCGAACGCATCCGGCAGATCCAGGAGCAGGCGTTGAAGAAAATGCGGGTGGAGATGGAAGAGCGCGAGCGTCCTTCCACCGATGACACGGTCGCGATCTCGGTTGCGGCGTGAGGGCGCAGGGACAGACGGCGGCAAGGGCCATCGGATCGGGTGAATCATCCTGCGGGATATGGCGAGTGCCGGGGTAGTAATGGGCAAGACGGTTCGGCGACTCCATGCCGCCGGCCAAATGAAGAAAGCAACGCAAAACCGAATAATAGCATATGAAAACTCCGACCCTTATCACCCTCGCCAGTGTGGCACTGACCGTGATCGCCCTCAACGCCTCCGCCAATGACGCCTTGCTGTCCCCGCGGGGCAGGGATCTCCAAACCAAAATCGTCCCTGCCACGAACATTGACCCGAACCTGGTAACGGAAAGCCAAAGCGTTTCCATCCCGCCGCGTGCGCGCGGTCTGCTGGTCAACGCTTCCAACCCGGCCGAGACACGCAACCTGGCGGTTGGTGCTTGTGCAGTGGGCAGCCCCAAAACGGCCAAGACGGCCTCTGCTTCGTGCTGCGCCATCAGCGCCACAGCCTGCACCGCCCCCAAGGCTTGCTGCGCCAGCAATTGAACGGTTGTTCCGACGCTGCGAACCCGGTAAATTAAGCGGCGGCGGACGGAAAGGTCCGCCGCCATTGGTTCTTATGAACAAACCTGATTTCAATCCCGACGACGCGAAACTCCGGGCGCTCCTGCGCGAGTCGCGCGTGGCCCCGCAGTTGCCCCCGCGCTTCCAGGAAGCTGTCTGGCGCCGGATCGAACATGCCGGAGCGGGCAGATCGGTCGAAACATTCTCCTGGCTCGACGCCCTGGTCGCGCGGGTGCTTCGTCCCCGGCTCGCATTCGCTGTTGCCGCGGCGCTGGTGTTGGCGGGGGCTTTATTGGGCGTGCGTGATGGAGCGCAGCTTGCGCGGCAGGACGCTCAAGCGCACTATCTGGCAGCGGTCGCCCCCGATTCGCTGCGCTGATCGCCGTGCGACGCGCTCTGTTCATTCTGCTTGGGGTGCTGGCCGTGGGCGCGGCGGTGTTTGCCGGGTCGTTTTATCTGTCCCGGCAGGTCTGTGTGATGCAGAGGGCCACTCCGGCGGACGACCTCGACTGGCTCCGTCAGGAATTCCATTTGAATAACGCCGAGAAGGCGCGGATCCGTCAGCTTCACGAAGGCTACATGCCCAAATGCGCGGAGATGTGCGCGCGCATCGCCGCCAAGAAACTTGAAGTGGAGCGGGGGTTGACGGGCGCAACCAATGTCAGTCCCGTCGCCGAGCGAGGGCTGGTCGAGCTGGCCGAGCTTCGCGCCCGGTGCCAGGGGCAGATGCTCCAGCACTTCGTCGAAGTCAGCCAGGCCATGCCTCCAGACCAAGGCCGGCGTTATTTCGCCGAGATGCAGCGCCTGACGCTCGGTTTCCACGAGCAAATCGAACAATCCATGTCGGACCACGCCGGCCATGAGCATCAGCATTGATGCCGACGCCTGCGACCGGGCGGACATGGAACGGTTGGCCGCCGGACACGATGCGGCGTTGAACGACCTGATGGAGCGGCACTCGGCGCCGGTTTATCATTTCCTTTGCCGGATGCTGGGCAACGAGGACGACGCCGTTGATCTGGCCCAGGAGACGTTCGTTCGCGTTTATCGCGCCCGAGAAAGTTTCCGGTCGAACAGCAAATTCACCCCCTGGCTTTACACGATTGCCGCCAATCTGGCGCGCAACCATTTCCGCTGGCGCGCCCGGCATCCGACGGTGTCGCTTGAAGCCAGTTCGGGAACGGCGGAGGAATCCCTGGGCAGCACATTGCCGGCGAACGGACCGGCGCCCAGCGATCAGGCGCTGGCGGCCGAGCGGGCTGCCGCCGTGCGGGCCGCGGTGAACCGGCTGCCGGACGATTTGCGCGAGGCGATTGTCCTTTGTGAATGGGAGGAACACAGCCTGGCCGAGGCGGCGGCCATTCTCGATACCACGCCGAAGGCGGTTGAATCACGGCTGTACCGCGCACGCAAATCCCTGCGCAAGGAATTAGAACGTTGGTTGTGACCCGGTGGTTCCTGATTTGGAATTCCCTTGGATCCGGTTGAGATTGGAGGCTCCCCTTGTGGGAACAGCGGGGGATTCTCCGCCGGCGCAAGCCGCATCATTTGGCGAGGCTCCGCACGAATGTGTCGATTCGATCGAGGCCTTTTTCGATGTTGGCCATGCTGGTGGCGTAGCTGACGCGGAGGTAGTGGTCCGCCCCGAAGGCGATTCCCGGAACCGCCGCCACCTTTTCGGCTTCGAGCAAACGGGCGCAGAACTCCGTCGATTTGAGCCCGGTTCCGGCGATATTCGGAAACAGATAAAATGCCCCCTTTGCGTTCACGCAGGAAATACCGGGGATGCTGTTGAGCTTCTTCCAGGCATAACCGCGCCGCCGGGAGAACTCCGCCAGCCACTTCGGCAGATGATCCTGCGGGCCGGTGAGCGCGGCCACGGCGCCCTTCTGCGCGAACGAAGTCGGGTTGCTGGTGCTGTGGCTCTGGATGGCGTCGATGGCTTTGGCGATCGGTTCCGGCGCGGCGCACCAGCCCAGCCGCCAGCCGGTCATGCTCCAGGCTTTGGCGAATCCATGGACGATGATGGTGTGTTCGAGATGGGCCTGCGAAAAGCTCGCCACGCTCTTGTGAATGGCGCCGTCATAGAGCAGGTGTTCGTAGATCTCGTCGCTCATGATCAACACGCCCTTTTGGACGCAGACATCACCGAGGGCCTTAATTTCGTCCGGAGTGTAAACCGATCCCGTGGGGTTGCCGGGGGAATTGAGGATGAACAGCCGGGTGCGCGGGGTGATGGCAGCGCGCAGCCGCTCCGGGGAGAGCTTGAATTCGGTCTTGTCGGTCGTTTCGAGAATGACGGGCGTGGCGCCGGCGAGTTTCACCATTTCCGGGTAACTCAGCCAATAGGGCGCGGGGATGATCACCTCGTCACCGGGCTCGCAGGTGGCCATGATGACGTTGTAGCAGGAATGTTTGCCGCCGCAGGAGACGATGATTTGGGACGGCTTGTACGTCAGCCCATTTTCGCGTTTGTGCTTGTCGGCGATGGCCTGGCGCAATTCCGGGATGCCGCTGGCGGGGGTGTATTTCGTGAATCCGTCCGCAAGCGCCTTGGCGGCGGCGTCCTTGATGTGCTGGGGCGTGTCGAAATCCGGCTCACCGGCGCCGAACCCGACGACGTCCTGTCCTTCGGCTTTCATCTGCTTGGCCTTGGAGTCGATGGCGAGGGTGAGCGACGGTGACAGCGAGGCGGCGCGTTGCGAAATCTTGTATTTCATACTGATGCGCCGGAAAGATTACGAGTGGTGAAGGGGAGTGCAAGCGGAATTCCGCCGACGGATGCGCTTGCTTTGGTCCGACGGTTGCTTACACTTTTCGCCAGTTTTGTCTGCCTAATGGTCGCGTCCGGTTGTGACCAGCGGGGGAACCGAGTCTCCGTCGCGGCAAGCCGCGATGGATCGGGGCTAACGATGCGCGTGATCGGGAACACTTGATGGTTCCAGCCCGACAGCTAACCTCGCCGGCGTTTAACATTAAGGGCAAGAAAGGTCCGCCAACCTTCTCCCACCTTAACGTCGAATGTCTTTTACCGGGCCTTTCACAGGCGGCGAAACATTTTACAGACGATGATAGCCGGCAACACGAAGCGACCGCGCAACGTCGATACGCCCCGGGCGGCGGCGATTTTGTATGGGGACTGGGGGACGAGCAAAGCCTACGTGGTGGGCCTGGCGTTTGCCGTGGCGGGTTATAGTTGCTTCTGGCTGATTGCCGCCATGTGCCTGCTCACCGCCCTGGTGGGCATCAACTACATGGCCATCTGCAAGCACTACCCGGATGGCGGCGGCGTTTACGCCAGCGTGCGGCACCGGTCGGAAATCATCTCGATCGTCGGCGCCTTCCTCCTGACGGCGGATTACATCGTGACCGCGGCCATCAGCGCGCTGTCGGCGTTTCAATACCTGGGCGTGCCCCACCCGGAACTGTTCGCGGCTCTCGCGATTGCCGTCATCGGCGGATTGAACTTTTTCGGGCCCAAACACACCGGGGGCCTGGCGGTCCTGGTGTCCATTCCGACCGTCCTGGTGGTTTTGGCGTTGGGCCTCTTCTGCCTGCCGCACGTGGGCGACGCCATCCAGCACCTGCAGCCGTTGTCCGGCGGGTTCTGGAAGAATTGGAGCGGCTTCGTCGGCGTCGTTCTCGCCCTGTCCGGCGTGGAGGCCGTGGCCAATGCAACGGGCGTGATGAAACTGAATCCAGGCAGCAGTGACGCGCAGCCGTGCGTTTCCAGAACGTCCACCCGCGCGATTCTCTGGGTGATGATCGAGGTGTGCGTTTTCACGGGGCTGCTGGGCTTGGCGATGCACGCCCTGCCGAACCTGGTGATCAGCAGGGGCGATGTGAACGCGACGGCGATGGGGGGGTTGCCCGCCAGCCAGGGAGTGCGCGACTACATGCTTCGGTACATGGGCCAGGTGTTTGTGGGAGGGGCGCTGGGACCCGCCGCGGGCCACATCGCCGCGTGGGCTGTCAGCCTCGTCTTCGGCGGCCTGCTGCTCTCGGCGGTGAACACGGCGATTGTGGATTTGATCGCGATTTCCTAC
>JBEKFT010000063.1:0-6951 GCA_050013175.1 Verrucomicrobiota bacterium | reverse complement strand
TATGGCCGGCTTTCGAGAAAACTCGGGTCTGATGAATCCGGTAATCAAACTTTTGCTCGAAGGCGGCGGTTTAAGCACGGCGCAGATGGCGCAGGTATTGAACCTGCCGGAGGCCGAAGTCAACCGACAACTGGAGCAGCTCAAGAAAGAGCGCATCCTGCTGGGGTGGCGGCCGGTATTGAATCTTTCCGAGGAAGAGACGGGAGCCGTGCGTGCGGTCATCGAGGTGCGCATCACGCCGGAGCGCGGCGGCGGGTTCAATCGATTGGCCGAGCGCATCAGCCGGTTTGACGAGGTCGAGTCGTGTTACCTGATGTCCGGAGGCTATGATCTGCTCGTCTTCGTCAGCGGTTCCAGCCTGCAAAAGGTGGCCGCGTTCGTGTCGGAGAAGCTGTCCACTGTCGATGGCGTGTTGTCCACGGCGACGCATTTCATGCTCCGCTCCTACAAGGAAGATGGCTTTCTTCTGGACGTGAAATCCGCGGAAAACAACCGGTTGAAAGTCACGCCCTGATCCGATTTCAAATTTGAAATCTCAAATTTGAAATTCATTCCATGGACACCACCCGATTCATTGCCCGGCACGTTGTCAACCTGCCCCGGTCCGGCATTCGCGACTTTTTTGAAATTGTGGCGAAGATGGACGACGTGATTTCGTTGGGGATCGGCGAGCCGGATTTCGACACGCCCTGGCACATCCGCGAAGCCGCCATTTACGCGCTGGAAAAGGGCAGAACGCATTACACCTCGAACCTCGGCCTGATCGAACTGCGCCGGGCCATCAATCGTTACGTCGAAAAAAACTTCAACCTGAGCTACCGGCCCGAGAACGAAATCCTCGTCAGTGTCGGGGTTTCCGAGGCGCTCGACATCGCGTTTCGCGCGCTGGTGAATCCGGGAGACGCGGTGATGTTCCACCAGCCGTGCTATGTGAGCTATCATCCGAGCATCACGTTGACCCATGGCGTTGCCGTGCCGGTGCCGACCTATTCGAAGGACAACTTTGCCTTGACGGCCGAGGCCCTGGCGTCGGCGTGGCAGCCGGGTTGCAAGCTGCTCATGTTGAATCTGCCCTGCAACCCAACCGGCGGCACGTGCAGCCGCGCCCAGCTTGAAGCCATCGCCCGGTTCTGTGTCGAAAAGGATCTGCTGGTCTTGAGCGACGAGATTTATTCCGAGCTGACCTTCGAGGGCGGGCACGTCAGCATCGCCTGCCTGCCGGGGATGCAGGAGCGGACGGTTTTTCTGCATGGATTTTCAAAGGCGTTCGCGATGACCGGCTTTCGCATCGGGTATGCCTGCGGCCCGGCGGCGTTGATTGAGGCGATGATGAAGGTGCACCAGTATTCGATGATGTGCGCATCGATCATCAGCCAGGAAGCGGCGATCGAGGCGTTGCAGCGCGGCGCGGATGCGATGAAGGCGATGCGCGAGCAGTATCAGCGCCGGCGCGATTTCATCGTCCGGAGGTTCAATGAAATCGGGCTGAAATGCCATCTGCCACGCGGTTCCTTTTACGCGTTTCCGGACGTGTCGGTGACCGGCATGAGTGAAAAGGATTTCGCCGTCGGTTTGCTGCAGGCGGAGCGGGTGGCGATGGTGCCCGGGACGGCGTTCGGCGCGAACGGCGCGGGCTTTTGCCGCGCGTGCTTCGCGACGGGCTACGATCAGCTCATCGAGGCGGGCACCCGGATCGAGCGGTATGTGCAGAAACTGGCGGCGAGCAAATAGTGGCAGGCGTAACCGCCGCTCAGTTGCGCAACCACGAGCCTGCACAACCCAAATCATGGGGCTGAAAGCCCGAGAGGTGAAAGCCCGGGCGGAAGCGAGCGCCGCGAGCGGAGGCCCGGGTCATCCGTTCGATAGAACACCCAAGCCCTGAAGGGGCGTCATGGGAATGTCTTTTCGATCCGCGCTTCCACAAGCGCGGCTACGATGTCAGGCGAATCCTCCGGCTTCAACTCGAACCACTCCAGACTTAATTGGCGCTTGAACCAGGTCATCTGACGTTTGGCGAACTGGCGGGTGCGGATCTTTACCAACTCGATGGTTTCCGTCAGCGAACGACCGCCGCGCAGATGTTCGGCGACCTGCCGGTAACCCAGCGCCTGCATCGCCGTCTTGTTATCCGCGAGGCCGCGTTTGAGCAACTGCTCGGTTTCGGCCACGAGCCCGTCCCGGAACATGCCGTCCACCCGTTCGTTGATGTGATTGACGAGATCGGACTGGGAGCGTGAAAGGCCGAACGAAGGCAGGAACGGCCTGCCTGGGTCAGGCGAGGCTCCTGGCGAGCCGGGCGACCCCAAAGCGCCGGATGATCCGCAGGGAGTCCTGCTCCACCTGGCCTTTTGAGCGGAAAATGGCCTTCCGGTCAGGCGAATCACCTCCACGGCGCGAATCACGCGGCGCAGGTTGAGGCGGTCGATTTTTTCGAAAGTCGCCGGATCGCTTTCGGCCAGTTCGCGGAGCAGCTCGGCCGGCGGCGTGGCCCGCAACGCGGCGCGGAGCTGTTCGTCGGCGGGCGGCGCCTCGCCGAGACCGTCGAGAAATGCCTTGAAGTAAAGGCCGGTGCCGCCGCAGAGAATGGGCAGGCGGTTGCGCGATCGGATTTCGGTCACGGCCTGGTGCGCCAATTCCGCAAATTTCGCCGCGTCAAACGGCCCGGTGACGTCCACCACGTCGATCAGATGATGCGGCACGCGGGCACGCTCTTCGGCCGAGGGTTTTGCGGTGCCGATGTCCAGTCCGCGGTAAACCTGCATCGAATCCACGGAAACGATCTCCCCGTTGAGCCGTTCGGCCAGGAGCAGCGCGATCCCGGATTTTCCGACGGCGGTGGGGCCGGCGAGCAGGATCGGGCGGGGATGGAGGCTGGAGGAGGGAGGCGGGCGGTTGCAGGCGGTTGCCATCTTCGATCCTCTATCGTTCATCTTCGTGTTGCACCGGGCGAAGACGCGCCAGGATCGTCCACAAGACAACCCCTGCTGCGAAAATCCCGATGCTGACCCATTGAGCGGGTGTGAGCCCGCCGTGGATGTGAACGGGCGTGTAATCGCCGCGAAACGTTTCCACGATCGAACGGGTCACCGCATAGCACATCAGGTAGGCGGCGAAGACCTGTCCGTCGAATTTTTTCCGCCGATACAGCCAGGCCAGCGCCCCATACAAGACGAGGTTCAGCAGGGCGTCGTAGATTTCGGTTGGGTGCACGCCGTTGGGATAGGTTTCGTGGCCTTGCGGGAAATGAATTGCCCAAGGCAGGTTGCAGACCCGTCCGTAACAACAGCCGTTCAGCAGGCAGCCGATCCGACCGAAGACATAGCCCAGGGCGATGCTGGGCGCCAGAATGTCTGCGAGCTTCCAGAGCGGCAGTTGTTTGATCCGGGCATAGAGGACGCCGGCCAGCGCCGCTCCGATGAGGCCGCCGTAATAGACGAGGCCCCCGCGCTGCACCATGAAAACCTCCGTCCAGGGCGCCCGCGGAAACAGCGGCTGCTCCATCAACGTGTCCCAGTAGGTGGCGACATAGAGGGCGCGTGCGCCGACGATGGCGCCGGCGATGAGCCAGGGGCCGATATCGAGGACTTTTTCCGGCGAGACCCCTTGGCGCAGACTGCGCCGGCTGGCGGTCCAAAGACCGGCCAGGAACGCCAGCGCCATCATTATGCCGTAACAATGGATGGGGAAGGAGCCGACATCAAATGCGATCGGATGCACGTGACCTCTATCTTAACGGAAGCAGAGCGTGTGCGCCACTCCGGAGCGGGAGCGGTGCGGCAGGCAGGCGGCATCGGGGCAGGATCGGCTGTTGCCTTCATTTCGACGGCGGCGCGGCGGGATGAGTGTCAGGGGTGAAAGACAGGCCGGATCCGACCGGTTGCGGGGGCGGGCGGATGAAGCCGGGTGGCAGGGGCGGCGAGCTCCCGAGCTGCTGGACGAGATCGCGCCAGGCCTGGCGTTCCTCGGCAGACATCTTCTGCCAGCGTTCGGCATTCTTGATGAACTGCTGCCGTTCCGCTGCGGACATTTCTGCAAACTGGCGGAAGGCGGCCAGGTAGGCCTGCTGTTGCGCCTTGGATCCTTTTTCGATGGAACCCAGGATCTTCGCCGTCTCGCCGCGTTCCGGTTGCGCCAGGGCGTCCAGTGTCTTCTCCTTCTCCTGCTCGCTGAGTTCAAAATAGTGTTGGAAGCACCCGAACAACTGCTGGCGCTGCGCCTGGGGCATGGCCTGCCATTCCGCGAGTTTCCGCTCGACTCCGGGACGTTCGCCTTCGGACAGGTCCGCGGCCGCCATTTGTTGTTGGACCACGGCGTTCCCCGCGGCATCCCGTCCCACGAAGCAACTGAAGGTGCTTTGGTATTCGAGCACTTCGTCCCTGAGATCGGGCGGCCAGATGTCCCATTCCTCCAGCCTCGCCCGGACCAGGTCCTGATAGGGTTCCGGAACCCATCTCAGTTTTTCGGCGCGCTGTTCGGGTGGTGTCTTCAGGAGCGGGAGCAAATACCACCGCAGCTCGGTGACGCGCAATCGCGATTCCCGAATGTCCGGAGGCAGTATTTGGTACTGCTCCACCTTGTCCAGGATGCGTTGTCGCGTGGCCGCCGGGTAGTTGGTCAGGAATTGGTCCCGCTCGGCGGGCGGCATGGCCAGCAGTTTTCGGAATGTCTCCACGGGCGACGAGCCGAGCCGCCGGAACGCCGCCGGGTTCGAATCCGACCCGGCGCGGCCCGGGGCGTCGTCGCTTCCAGCGCGGCCCGTCAGCGCGAGGAGACAAATCACCGCGCCTGCCAGGAGCCGGAAGCCTTTCGGACCGGTCGGACTCATCTCAGTCATCTCAGCAACGCGAGCAGTTCTTCGTCGGCGGGCGGCGTCTGGCCCAGACGCCGGACGACCTCGAAGTCCTGCATCAGATCGGGGTTGGGCACGGCGGCAACGTCGGCAACGGTCGCCACATTGCGGGCGAGGACCGCGCGTTGCGTGGCTTCGTGCCGTTCGTAGGAAATCAATCCCATGGCCGCGACGACCGCGGCGACGGCGGCTTTGGGCAGGAGCCGGCGCCAGCGCCATGTCCAGCCGTGCGTCTCGCGGCGCGAGCCTTCGGATTCCCGCCCGACCGCGTGCAGAACCCGCGCGGTAAAATTCGTCGGCATGGGGGCGTCGGGCAGGCGGCTCAAAGCCCCGCCCAATCCCGCCTCGGTCGCCCAGTCCGCTTCCATTTCGGGATGCGCGGCCAGCCAGGCGCGCAGTTCGGCTTCCTCGCTCGCGGTCAGCTTCCGCCGCCAGTGGGACTCGCGGAGCCGGTGATAGAGCGGATCGTTCATAGATTCCTTTCTGTTTTAAAACCTCGGTTGAAGGAAAGTTGCGTTCATTTGGGGTTTCGCCAGGCCCCGGTCAGCAAATAGGCCTTCAGCTTGTGTTTGAGGGTTTCCCGCCCCCGGTGGATCAGTGATTTGGTGGCCGAGAGAGAGCAGCCGAGCACTTCGGAAATCTCCTCATAACTCAGTTCCTCCTGGCGGCAGAGGAGGATGGCCGTGCGCTGGTTTTCCGGCAACTCGGCAAGCGCCCTCTCGACCTTGTCCGCCAGTTCTCCCTGCAACAGGCTCTCGGGCGGGGAAAAGGTGGCTTTATCCTCGACTTGATGCAGCGGCTGGCCTTCCTGCCCGGGCAGGGAGGCGTCGAGAGACTCCGCCGGATGCCGCGACCGGCGGCGGATTTCATTCAGGCAAAGGTTCCGTGCGATCGTGAACAGCCAGGTGGAAAACTTGGCCGAACTCCTGTAGCGGTGGGCGGATTTGTAAACCTGCACGAAGACGTTTTGCGCCAGGTCCTCGGCTTCCGTCGCGTCGCGGATCGTCCGGTAAGCGAGGTTCATCACCGGCTGTTTGTACTTGTCCACCAGCGTGGCGAAAGCGGCGGTGTCGCCCTGCTTGACGCGGAGCATCAGGGCGGCATCGGGATCGAGGTTGGCGGGCATTTTTGTGAACCGGATAACATCATTTTATGCCAATGCACGGACGGCGACAAGGTTTCCATCCGGGTGGAACAGCGACTTTGGATTTACGATTTACGATTTACGATTTACGCGCGCGAATAAATGGATGTGCTTGGGTGGGTTTTCTTGGATGGATCGAGGAATGCCCCGTGCCAACCTTCAACGAAACATTTAGCTCCACGCGTAAATCGCAAATCGCAAATCCCCCGGTCCTCCCGGACTTGCCTTCGAGCAGGATTGCACTCACAGTGAAGTGCGTGTGCGGAATCGGAATGGCGGCTTCCTGCCCGTTCTCGTCCTCGAATGGCTGTGAAGTCGGGGTCGGTGACGAGGACAAGAGAGGGGGAGGCCATCGGCGGATTCCGGCGCAACGCTCCAATCTGGAATGCAGGCGCTGCTTGAAAAAATTGAAGCCGACGCTGCGGCGCGGTTGCCGCTGCCGCCGGGCCGCGTTCCCGCGCAGGAGTTGCAGCGCTACAAGGCCTTTCTGAAGGTCGAAACCCACCGGTTGAAGCTGCTGCATCGCGCGGGCGGCGGCGGGCAGGAGGTGTGCCAGGGCCGGGCGATGATTCTGGATGTGTTGTTGCGCTATCTTTGGGAGGCGGCCCGGGCCAGCCTCTCCGCGCAGGCGCAGGCTGAATTCCCGCCGCTGGCGCTCGTCGCCATCGGGGGCTACGGCCGCGGCGAGCTGAATCCGCACAGCGACATCGATTTCATGTTTTTGCATGACGGTCAGGTAGTGGCGGGGAACCGGCCGCTGCCGCACTTGTCGAGAATCATCGACGGGATCCTCTATCCGCTCTGGGACATCGGGCTGAAGGTGGGGCACTCGGTTCGCAGCATCGAGGATTGCGTCAAGGTGGCCAACAGCGACATGCAATCGAAGACCTCGTTGATCGAGTCGCGGCTGATCACGGGGGACGAAGCCCTGTTTAAGAAGTTTCAAAAGACGCTCCTG
>JBEKFT010000062.1:0-7589 GCA_050013175.1 Verrucomicrobiota bacterium | reverse complement strand
TGACACCATGAAGACAGACCCCGATGGGCACAAGCCGGAAGCAGGGATCCCGCATCCTGAATCCCGCGTCCCATCCTCCGCCCCCGTCCGCCGGCCCTCGACCCTCGTCCGGTATCTTGGCATCTATGCCGCGCTCTGGAAAAACTCGGTGATGCGGGAAACCATGTTCAAGACAAACTTCCTCCTCTGGATCCTGGTCGAGTTCCTCTGGTTCGGCCTGCAGCTCTGCTTCATCAGTGTGCTGTATCTGCACACGGATCGAATCGGGACCTGGACGAAATGGGAGGTGGTGATGCTCGTCGGCGCCAGCCATTTCATCCAGCAAACGTTTCAGGCGTTTTTCCTGGTGAATTGCACGAACCTTTCCGAACTCGTCCGCACCGGAAAATTCGACTTTCTCCTGCTGCTGCCCGTGAACACCCGCTTTGTGGTTTCGCTCCGGCAGGTGGATCTCGGCGCGTTTGTCAACGCGGGTTCCGGCGTGGCCGTGATGGTCTATGCCGCCCGGCAACTGCATCTGACACCGACCGTCCTGCACGTGCTCGGCTTCCTCGCGCTTTGCGCGGCGGGAATCCTGATCCATTACTCGCTGATGTTCCTCCTGGCGGCCATCAGCTGGTTTCCAATGTGCCCGTGCGGCTGTTGGTGGACAAGCTGTCTTCGCCGGGACCGATCCTCCTCCTGGTTCTGATGAGCGGCGCCTGCTTCGCCGTCTCCGAGCTGGGCTGGCGCGCCTCCATCCGCCGCTACACCAGCGCGAGTTCCTGATCAGCGCTGATGCGGTCTCCGGTTCCGCTTGACCCTGAGTTGCGCGATGGATTGGGCCAGCGCGGCGTGCACCCTCGCGGCTTCCTCGTCGTCCAG
This sequence comes from Verrucomicrobiota bacterium, assembly GCA_050013175.1. Classification (GTDB taxonomy): domain Bacteria; phylum Verrucomicrobiota; class Verrucomicrobiia; order Limisphaerales; family BOG-1460; genus BOG-1460. The sequence continues at coordinate 6,725 of JBEKFT010000062.1, read as the reverse complement.
ATGCTCCGCGAGCCGGGCCTCCGCGCGGCGGCGCGCCTCCTCGGCCTTCGCCTCGTCGATGTTGTCCGCAGCCACCGCCATGTCGGCCAGGACCGCCACGCGATCGCCGGTGATTTCCACAAAGCCTTCGCCGACCGCCAGGAAATAATCCTGGCCGTCCTTGCGCGCGATGATCTCGCCTGGAACGATTTGCGTCATGAGCGGAACGTGCTGCGGATAAACGCCCATCTCGCCTTCCACGCCCGGCAACGTGACCATCTCCACGTCTTCGGAATAGACTTTCGCGTCCGGCGTGACGATTTCCAGTTTAAGAGTTGCGGCCATCGATCCTTTCAAATGCAAGCTTCGAGACTTGAAATCAAGCGGCGCGTGGTCAGCTTTCTTTAATCTCGTCTATTCCGCCCTTCATGTAAAAGTTCTGCTCGGCCACCTCATCGTGTTTGCCTTCGAGGATCTCTTTGAATCCGCGGACGGTCTCGGCCACCGGCACCTGCTTGCCCGACCGGCCGGTGAACACTTCCGCAACCGAGAACGGCTGGCTCAGAAACCGCTGAATCTTGCGGGCCCGAAACACCGCGAGCTTGTCGTCGGGCGACAATTCGTCCATGCCGAGAATGGCAATGATGTCCTGCAGATCCTTGTAGCGCTGCAACACGCGCTGCACCCCGCGGGCAACGTCGTAGTGTTCCTGGCCGACAATTTCCGGCGCCAGCGCGCGCGAGGTCGAGGACAACGGATCCACGGCGGGATAAATTCCCAGCTCGGCGATGGACCGCTCCAACACGATCGTCGCGTCCAGGTGCGCGAACGTGGTCGCGGGCGCCGGGTCGGTCAGGTCGTCCGCCGGCACGTACACCGCCTGGAACGAGGTGATGGAACCTTTCTTGGTCGAGGTGATGCGCTCCTGCAAATCGCCCATCTCGGCGGCGAGAGTCGGCTGGTAACCGACGGCGCTCGGGGTGCGGCCCAGCAGGGCGGACACCTCGGAACCCGCCTGTGAGAAACGGAAAATGTTGTCGATGAACAGCAGCACGTCCTGGTTCTTGACGTCGCGGAAATATTCCGTCACCGCCAGGGCGGACAATGCCACGCGAAGGCGCGCGCCGGGCGGCTCGTTCATCTGCCCATAGACGAGGCCGATCTTGGAACCGGGCACAATGATCGGAAGTCCGTTGGCTCCCCTTTTTGGGTGGCCTTTCTCGTCCTTCTCCACCTTGATGACACCGGCCTCGATCATTTCGTTGTAGAGGTCGTTGCCCTCGCGGGTGCGCTCGCCCACGCCCGCAAACATCGAGATGCCGCCGTGGAGTTTCGCGATGTTGTTGATCAATTCCATGATGACGACGGTCTTGCCGACGCCGGCGCCGCCGAATGCGCCGACCTTTCCGCCCTTCAAGAAAGGGCAGATCAAGTCGATCACCTTGATGCCGGTCGTCAACAGCTGCGGGTTCGTGGACTGATCGATCAGGGGCGGCGCGGGACGGTGGATCGGGTCGTACTGATCGGCCTTGACCGGACCCTGTTCGTCCACCGGCTCGCCCACCACGTTGAACACGCGGCCCATGACGGCCTCGCCCACCGGCATGGAAATGGCCTTGCCGGTGTCGAGGACTTCGTAGCCGCGCTTGAGTCCCTCGCTGGAGCCCATGCAGACCGTGCGCACCCAGTTGTCGCCCAGATGCTGCTCCACCTCGAGCGTCTGTTTGGATCGGGCGTGGCCGGGAACCTCGAACTCCACCGTGAGCGCGTTGTAAATGGCGGGGAGCTGGCCGGGAAACTCGACGTCCACGACCGGCCCGATGACTTGGACGATTTTGCCTTTGTTCATGCGTTAAGAGGTGAGAGTTGAAATTTCGAATTTGAAATCGCGCGCAGCGCCTAACCCACCGCCATCGCGGCGCTGGAGATTTCCAACAGTTCCTTGGTGATGTTCGCCTGGCGCAGCTTGTTGTATTCCAGCGTCAGGTCCTTGATCAGTTGTTTGGCATTGTCGGTGGCGTTCTTCATCGCGACCATGCGGGAGCTTTGCTCGCTCGCCTTGGCTTCCAATAAAATCTGGTAAACCTTGAAATTCAAATAGTGCGGCAGCAATGCGCCGAGCACCTTGCCCGCTGACGGCTCGAACAGGAATTCCGTCGAACCACCCGCCAGCGGCTCCGGCGACGCATCAGCCTGGGCTCCCGCGGCGACGGGCATGATCTTTCCAATCGGCAGCATCGGCACCACTTCCGGCCGCTGGACCAGGATGGAAGTATAGTTCGTGAACAGGACGTCCACCCGGTCCACTTCGCCCTTGATGAACAAGTCCTGCGCGAACTTCGAGATCGCGCGCGCCTCGCCGAACGACGGCGTGTCCTTGTAAGTGAACTCCGCGGCCAACCGCCGCCGGGTCCGCGCCACGAATTGGGAAGCCTTGCGTCCTGCGGTGACGTAAATCGTCGTCGCCTTGTCGAATTTGGCCGCTTCGCGCAGCAGGTTGCTGTTCAAGGCGCCGCACAAGCCCTTGTCGGTGCTGACCACGATGACACAGCGTTTTGTCCCCTCGCGCTGTTCGAGCAGCGGATGCGTGAAATCGCCCGGGTCCTTCGTCACTTCCGCCAGCACCCGGTTCATCAGGGTGGCATAGGGACGCCCCCCCAGCGCCGCCTGCTGGGCCCTGCGCATTTTGGCCGCCGCCACCATCTGCATCGCCTTGGTGATCTGGGCGGTGTTCCTGACCGACTTGATGCGCCGGCGTATGTCGCGTGTGCTGGGCATTATCGGTACGTCTGTTTGAACTCCGTCACCGCCGCCTTCAAATCCGCGATCAGCGCGTCGCTCAGCGCCTTTTCCTTGGCAATCTTCGCCATCAATTCCATTCTCCGGCTCGAAAGATAATCCGTCAGCTTGGCCTGGAAATCCTTGATCCGGTCCACCGCCACGTCGTCCATGAACCCGTTCTGGACGGTCCAGAGAATCGAAGCCTGCACCTCCACCGGGATCGGGTTGTATTGCGGTTGCTTGAACACCTCCACGATGCGCTTGCCGCGATCGAGTTGCGCCTGCGTCTTGGCATCGAGATCGGAACCGAACTGCGCAAACGCGGCGAGTTCGCGAAATTGCGCGAGATCGCCTTTGATCCGGCCGGCCACCTGTTTCATCGCCTTGATCTGCGCCGCCGAGCCGACGCGCGACACGGAAAGACCCACCGAGATGGCCGGGCGCACGCCTTGATAGAACAAGTCGGTTTCGAGGTAAATCTGGCCGTCCGTGATCGAAATAACGTTGGTCGGAATGTAGGCCGAAACGTCGCCCGCCTGCGTTTCGATGATCGGCAGGGCCGTCAGGGAACCGTTGCCGAACTTTTCACCCACGCGGGCGGACCGTTCCAGCAGACGGCTGTGCAGGTAGAAGACATCGCCGGGATACGCCTCGCGGCCCGATGGACGTTTCAACACCAGCGACACCTGGCGGTAGGCCACGGCATGCTTGGAGAGATCGTCAAAGATGATCAGCGCGTCCATGCCATTGTCCATGAACCATTCGCCCATCGCCGCGCCCGCGAATGGCGCGAGATACTGGTTCGTCGCCGAGTCCGAGGCGGAGGCCACCACCACGATGGAGTACGGCATCGCGCCGGCCTCCTCGAGCACGCTGATGACCCGCGCCACGTTCGATTGCTTCTGCCCGATCGCGACGTAAATACTGTATATCGGCCGGAAATCTTTGTCGCCCGAGGCTTCGCCGGCCTTGTTGATCCGCGACTGGTTGATGATCGTATCGATGCCAATCGTGGTCTTGCCCGTCGAACGGTCTCCGATGATCAACTCGCGCTGCCCGCGGCCGATCGGGATCATCGCGTCCACGGCCATGATTCCCGTCTGCACCGGCTGGCTGACGGATTTCCGACGGACGATGCCGGGCGCGATTTTCTCCACCGGATAAGCGGTCTCGGCCTGGATCGGTCCTTTGCCGTCCACGGGCTGGCCGAGCGAGTTGACCGCGCGTCCCAGCAGGCCTTTGCCGACCGGCACCTGCAACAGCTTGCCGGTCGTGCGGACTTCCAGGCCTTCCTCGATCTTGGTCCAGTCACCTAGAATGATCGCGCCCACCTCCGTTTCTTCGAGGTTCAAGGCCAGCCCGATGATGCCGTTGCCGAAATCGAGCATCTCGTTGAGCATCGCGTCGGTCAGACCCTCAATCTTGGCCACGCCGTCCCCGATTTCCCGGACGGTGCCGACGTTCTGTTTGGCGGTGGCCGTTTTGACCCCCGCGATCTGGGCTTCAATTTCCCGCAATAAGTTGCTCATAAAATCATCTTCAGCCGCCCGGAGGCGCACCCTTCACAAAAACCGATTCCCGGGAAATCATCCCGCCGTTTCCGCATTTTTCTGCCCGTTCAAAAACTTTCCTGCAATGCCGCCAGCCGCGACTGCACGCTGCCGTCATAAACATCGCTTCCCACTTTGATGCGCAGGCCCCCGATCAGCGCCGGGTTCTGCGCGAACGAAATATCCAATCCCTGCCCGTAAAGGGCGCTCAATTTACGGACCACGTCCGACCGCGAATCCGCGGACAGCGGCACGGGGCTTTCCACCCTGGCCGTGCGCCGGTCCACCTCCAGCTTCACCAGCCGCTGAAAGTGCGTCAGAATGGCGAGGTAACCCCGTGGCTTGGCGGCGGCAACCTTGCTGACGGCCTCGTGGACGCGATTGCCGTCCAGCACACCTTTGTCCAGGCAACTGCGAAACAGTTGCTTGGCCTCGCGCCGGGATTGTTTGGAAATCTTCATTCCACGCTCCGTTTGATTTGAAATTTCAGATTTGAAATTCGAGATTCATCAGGCGGCCAACTGCCGGCTGGTTTCCTCGGCCAGCCGCTTCTGGTCTTCGGGCGTCAAAATCTTTCCTGTCACCACGGCGGTGGTCTGCACCACCAACCGCCCCACCTCGCGCTTCAATTCCGTCAGCAGGCGCGCCTGGTCGGCAGCCGCGGCTTCATGCGCCTGGGCGATGATCTGTTCGGCGGCCGCGATGGCCTTTTGCGTCTCCTGCTCGCGCACCTTCGCGGCGGCGCCACGGGCTTCTTCGATCAACTTGTTCGCTTGGGTGTTTGCCTGGCTCAGGACTTCCAGCCGGGCCGCTTCGGTCTTGGCCAGTTCAGCCTTGATTTTCTCGGCATTGGCCAGGCCCTCGGCGATCTGATGACGGCGCTCGTCGAGCACGGTCAGGATCGGCTTGTAGGCAAATTTGTAAAGCAGCGCCGCCACAATCAGAAAACTGATCACCTGCGCAATGAAATGCGGCGCATCCCACCCGAAACGTTGCGCCGTCTCCCTGGCGGTTCCGGCCAGGTCGCTGCCAATGCTGGCAAACTGGATAAACGGATTCATAAAGTCGATTCACTGATGCGAGGCGCGGAGCCGCCGGGGCCCCGCGCCCGCCAACTCATTCTTACTTCACCAGGAACAGGGCATAGAACACGATGGCTTCCGCAAACGCGATCGCCAGGATGGATTGCACCAGGATCTTGGTCGAAGCGCCGGGGTTGCGCCCCACCGCCTCGGAAGCCTTCATTCCGATGAGCCCCACGCCCAGGGCGCCGCCCAGGGCCGCCAGGCCCACGTGCAGGTTCCCGCTCAGTTCCGCCAGCATAGGCATTAACATACTTCTGTCCTTTCGTTGTCCCGGCGGCTTCCGCGATTGAACACGGTCCAGCCGCCGAAATTCTGAAGTTCAATGGTGCGCAGGCGCTTTCCCGTCGCCTTCCTCGTGCAGGCAAATCAACAGCGTGAACACCGCCGTCAGCAGCGTGAACACCAGCGCCTGCACCACCCCCACCAGCAATTCCATGAAATAAAACGGCACCGGCAGCAGCCAGTTCAGCGACGGCACCAGGTTCGACATCGCATCGAGCATGTTCTCGCCGGCGTAAATATTGCCGAACAGACGAAAGCTGAGCGAAATGGGACGAAACGAGATCGAGAAAATCTCCAGAAAACCGACCAGGAAAAAGATGATCACCATCAATACCCTGAGCACGCCCGTCGAATCCCCTTTTGCCCCGAACAGATGCGCAAGAAAGCCGCCGATGCCGTTGGCCTGGAGCGCCCAGATGAACCAGAACACCATGAACACCATCGCCATTGCGGAGGTCATGTTCAGGTCCGCATTGCCCCCGCGCAACAGCGGCCGGCTGACTTCGAAGCCATGGGGACCCTGCTCGCCCCAGCCGATGGTGCCGACGCCGGGGATCAGCCCGAACCAGTTCGTGGCCAGGATGAAAATGAAAATGGTCGCAAAAAGCCAGAACGTCTTCTTGACGAGCTCCGGCCCGATGATGTCCTCGAGGAAATCGTACAGACTCTCCACCAGCCACTCCCAAAAATTCTGCGCACCGGTTGGGACCTGCTTCATGTTCCGTGTCGCCGATTGCGCGAACAGGATCAACCCCACCGCGACCGCCCACGTCACAATCATCGAGTTGGTGACGAAACCGCCCCTGCCGCCAAGCGACTGGGCCTTTTGCGGGATGCCGCGCCCGGCAGGGGCCGCCGCCGCAGGTTGCGCCGGTTCCGGCGACGCCGGCGCCGGTTCGGTTCCCTGGGCAAACCCGCGGACCGCCGCGCCCAGGAGGAACGCGCACATCAAAATAGCCCGTATGCGTTGCATTACGTCAAAAAAACCGCGAAGGAATATCCATCCCCTCGGCACTCGCACCGGCCTGCCGCCGGGGGCGCAAAAGCT
>JBEKFT010000061.1:0-6979 GCA_050013175.1 Verrucomicrobiota bacterium | reverse complement strand
CGGCGGCGTAACCCTCCCGAAAAGTCGGATACTTGAACCGGTAGCCCAGATCCTCCTTCAACTTTCGATTGGACACCTTCTTGTTCGTGACGCCGCGCTTTCGCGCGGCGCCCGCATCCGCGGGCACGAACGCCGGCAGCCCTCTCCCCAGCCTGCCCGCGAGCCATTCGAAAAAGTCGATCTCGGTGACCGGCTCATCGTCCACGGCATTGTAAACCTCGCCGCCGCGCCCGCTTCGGAGGGCTGCGATGATGCAGCCGACGACGTCATCGCGATGGATCATGTTCAGGAAGCGACGGCCGTTGCCTTCGATGCGCGCCTCATTCTTGAGATACTGCCTGAACCCATGGCCGCGGCCAGGGCCATAGATCCCCGCAACGCGAAGAATCACCGCCGGCCATCGGCGCTGTCCGGCGGCTTCGAGCAACAGCTCTTCGGTTTCGACGAGGACCCGCGCGGTTTCGGAGGGAGGTTCAGCCGGACTGGCTTCGCTCACCGGCGAGGCGTCGTTCTGGCCATAAACGCTGGTGCTGCTGGTATAGACAAAACTCAACGGGGTCGCGGACCCGAGCCATCCGATCAGGTTGCGCGTGCCCTCGAGGTAAACACGCCGGTAATCGTCCGCGCCGCCGCCGCCGCCGGAAGCAACGCAGTTCACCACCCATTCAAACGACGCGGGCAATCCGGCCAGATCCTCCGGCCGGCTGACGTCGCCGACGAGCGGTTTGATTCCGGCGGCGAGGAGATCCTTTTGGGCCGAGGTGCTGCGGCGCAAGCCGGAGACGTCGTGTCCCAGCCGGACGAGTTCCGCTCCGAGCGGCACCCCGATATAACCGCAGCCGACGATCAATACGCGCATCGAGCCCAGTTAAGCCCAAAGACGCGAAGACGCAAACAGGTTTTGTTTTCCAGCCGGTCCGCTGGTAATGTGGATCTGAAATGCCCGGTGATGCGCGGATGACAAGTCCAACAGCAGACCCCCTCGTCGGTGGGGACGTGTTCCCGCGCGTTCAGGCCGCCCCGGCCGTGGCCGCGTTGGAACCTCGCAGCCTGCCTGAGTTGCTCGCACCGGCGGGAGGCTGGGAATGCGCCCGGGCGGCGGTCGAGAACGGGGCCGATGCCATCTACTTCGGCCTCGAGAAGTTCAACGCGCGGATGCGCGCCGATAATTTCACCGAATCGGACCTGCCGAAGTTGATGGACTTTCTGCACGCGCGCGGCGTGAAGGGATACGTCACCCTCAACACCCTCGTTTTCGAGGACGAATTGGCCGAAGCGGAGCAATACCTGCGAACGATGATCGCCGCGGGTGTGGATGCGGTCATTGTGCAGGACGCCGGGATCTGCCGTCTGATTCGCCGGCTCTCCCCCGATTTTCCGATTCACGCTTCGACGCAGATGACCGTGACGAGCCTGGGCGGCATGGAATTCGCCCACGATCTCGGCTGCAACCGGGTCGTGCTGGCGCGGGAATGCTCCATAGGAGAGATCGAGAAGATCCAGTCGGCCCAGGCCAGCCTGCGGCGTCAGGACACCGAACTCGATTCCCCTTTGCCTGTCGAGGTCTTCGTCCACGGCGCGCTCTGCGTCGCCTACTCCGGCCAATGCCTGACAAGCGAAGCGCTGGGCGGCCGCTCCGCCAACCGCGGTGAATGCGCTCAGGCGTGCCGGATGCCTTACGAACTGATTTCCGACGGCGCGCCCGTTTCGCTCGGCGACAGAAAATATCTGCTCAGCCCGCAGGATCTCGCCGGGCTGTCCGTGCTGCCGAGCCTGATCCGGGCCGGCGTCGCCTCCTTGAAAATCGAAGGCAGGCTCAAGTCGCCGGAGTATGTGGCCAACATCACGCGGATCTACCGCAAAGCGCTGGATGATTTACGATTGACGATTGGCGATTTACGAGCGGATGCAGTGGCTGAGGCGCTCGACCAGCCCGGGCCGCGTAAATCGCAAATCGTAAATCGTAAATCGGATTCCCTCGGCGACTCCCAGACCCGCTACGCACTCGAAATGGCCTTCAGTCGCGGCCTTTACACGGGGTGGCTGGGCGGCATCAACAATCAGCAACTGGTCCATGGCCGCTTCGGAAAAAAGCGCGGCGTGTATCTCGGCACGGTCGCGCACGTGCTGCGCGACGGCGTCCGGATCCGGCTCGAGGGGCCGTTGAAGCGGGGAGACGGCGTGGTGTTCGACGCGGGCAAGCCGGAGGAAAAGGAGGAAGGCGGGAGGATTTATGAGATCCAAAGTGCGGGATCCGGGGTCCGGAATCCGCAGGTCGTCGAGCTGCGGTTTGGCCGCGGCGACATCGACTTTTCGCGCCTTCACGTCGGCGACAAGGTTTGGAAGACGAGCGATCCCGAGCTGGACCGCCGATTGCGCCGGAGTTTTGAAGGCGACACGCCGCAGTTTCAGCGCCCCGTTTTCCTCGAAGCGCATGGGGTGTTGGACAAACCGCTCACGCTCCTGGCGCGGGATGAACTGGGAAACCTGGCGCGCGTGGATTCCACGGTGCCTCTGGTCCGGGCGGAGAAACAGCCGCTGACAACCCGGCGGCTGCGCGAACAGCTTGGCAGGCTTGGCGGGTCTCCGTTCAAGCTGGGCGATCTGAGGAATTGTCTTTCGGGTGACGTGATGCTGCCGGTCAGCGAATTGAACCGGCTGCGCCGCCGCGCCGTTGCGGAACTGGAACGGCTGCGCTCGCAGCCGAAACGGTGGCGGCTCCTGGAAGGCGGCGGCCGGCGCGAGGAGGCTGCAGTTTCCCGCGGTGCCGGGAAAACCCGGCGGGACCCGCTCGCGCCGTCCGCCGCCGGGGCGGCATTGATCGTCCTGGTCCGCTCTCTTGCCCAGCTCCGGGCCGCATTGGACTGCGGCATCCGGACCCTCTACTGCGACTTCGACAATCCAAAAAAATATCGCGACGCCGTCGCCCTGTTCCGGGCCGCGCGACCGGCGGCCGGTCATCCGCGTTCGGCGCTTTTCGTCGCTCCTCCACGGATTTTCAAGACCGGCGAGGACTGGACGCTCGAACAGGTGCGCGCCTGCGGGGCGGACGGCTACCTGGTTCGCAACTACGATCACCTGAAATTCTTCGCCCGCGACCGGCGCATCGGCGATTATTCCCTCAACATCGCCAACCGTCTCGCGGCGGATTACTTCCTGGAGACCTTCGGACTGGAGCGCGTGACGGCGTCGTATGACCTGAATTTCCAGCAGATCGAGGCCCTGCTGCGGGCGACGCCGGCGGAGCGGATTGAAGTCACCGTCCACCAGCACATGCCGATGTTTCACATGGAGCACTGTGTGTTCTGCGCGTTTCTGTCGGACGGCACGGATTACACCAACTGCGGGCGCCCGTGCGACCGGCACGGCGTGGGCTTGCGCGACCGCGTGGGGGTGGAGCATCCGGTGAAGGCGGACGCGGGTTGCCGCAACACGGTGTTCAACGGCCGGGCGCAAACCGGGGCCGAGGGGGTGCCGAAGATGCTGTCGCTCGGGGTGCGGCATTTCCGGATTGAATTCCTCAATGAAGCGCCGGAGCAGGTGGCGCAGACGATTTCCAGTTACGACCGGCTCCTGCGCGGTGAGATCACGGGCGGCCAATTGTGGCGCGGGTTGAAATTATTCAACCAGCTCGGCGTGACACGGGGGCAGATGAGCGGCCCCTGACCCGCCCGTTGCAGACACCGCAACGTTCAAGGCGTGCTGCGCAGCCGCACCACGCCGGGTGGCCGCGCTTGTGAAAGCGCGGATTTCGCTCCCGGATGAAAACCCTCCGCGCTTACACAAGCGCGCTACAAGTTGCGACTGGCGGCCAGTTGTTTGGCCAATTGAATGGCCGCGATCATGCTCGACGGATCGGCCACACCCCGGCCGGCGATGTCGTACGCCGTCCCATGATCGGGCGAGGTGCGGATGAACGGCAGGCCGAGCGTCCAGTTCACGCCCGTTTCGAAAGCCACCATTTTCAACGGCGCGAGCCCCTGGTCGTGGTACATGGCGACGACGGCATCGAACTCGCCGTGGTAGGCGCGATGGAACAGGGCGTCGGCGCTGATGGGACCGACGACGTCCCATTGCTGCCGCTGCATGGCGAGGACCGCCGGGCCGATGGTCCTCATTTCTTCGTCTCCGAGTTCGCCGCCTTCGCCCGCGTGGGGATTCAGGCCGCACACGGCCACGCGCGCGCGGGGCAGGCCGAGGTCGCGGCAGGCCCGAGCGGCCAGTTCGATGGCGGTTTCGACCCGGAGCCGCGTGATCTGCTCCGCGACCATTTTGAGTGGCACATGAGTGGTGGCCAGGGCCACGCGAAGCCAGCCCCCGCGGTCGTCGTGCCCGAGGAGCATCATGGCGGTGCGCTGGGCGCGGGAGAGTTCGGAGAGGAATTCCGTCTGGCCGATGAACGCCATGCCTGCCTGGATGATGGCCTGCTTGTTGACCGGCGCGGTGACCAGCGCGTCCAGTTCCTGGCGCAAACAGCGTTCGGCTCCCTCCTTCAGCCAGGCCACCGCCGCATGAGCCGCGGCCGGCGAGCCTTCCACCAGTTCCGGCGGCAACGGTTCGGAGAGCGTTTGATGGATGAGAATCCGGCCGCCTTCGCCGGGACCGCCCTGGCGTTCCAGCGGGAGGTTCAGGGCAAGCTGCCGATCCAGCCTGCGCACGTGATCCTCGTCGCCAATCAAAAGATATTGGGTGTCGCCCCCGCGGATTTCCACGGCGAGCGCTTTGAGCGTGACTTCCGGACCGACGCCGGTGACGTCACCCAATGAGATGCCAATCCGCATTTGAGTTGAAGGTTGGGAGTCGGGGGTGGAAGAAGCCGATGTCCGCCACCCTCAGCCGGCAGCCCTCATTTGATCAGAAGTAACGGACGAAGGTTTTTTTCTTCAGCCGCTCGATCCACTGTTTCTGCAACCGTTCGCTTTCCTGTGCGAGCAGGGTTTTCTCGATTTCATCCCGCACATCACTCAACGGTTTGACGTGCTCCGGGCGCCTTTCTTCCACCATCATGAGGTAGCACGCCTCCGGGGTGTCGATGACACCGCTTCTTTGGCCGGGCTTGAGCGAAAACGCCAGGTCCGCCAGTTCCTTGCGCAGCACCGATTTTTCGACCCAGCCCCAATCGCCGCCCTGGTTGCGTTGCGAGCCTTGCGAATAGACCGAAGCCATTTCGGTGAAGGCGGCCCCACCGTTGAGCTTCGCCAGAATCTCCTCGGCAAGCATGCGGGTCTCATTGGTGTCGCCGGAAGGTTTGTTCAGGACGATCATGCGCAGCTTGACCTGGTCTTCCATCTTGAACTGGTCCTTGTGGTCAACGTAGAAAACTTCGATCTTGTGCGGGGAAATGATGGCTCCGTTCTCGTTGTGGGCGAATCGCATCTGCTGGACGACGATCCGCTCGCGGAACTCCTTTCGGAACTGCTCGAACGTCTTGCCTTCCGCCTGCAATGTTTTGATGAACCGGACCCGGTCGTCACCGTAATTGGAGTGGATGTAGGCCTGGACTTCCTCGTCGATAATGCTGTCGGGCAGGGCGTTCGTGTAACCCGAGGTCTCGAAATCGCGCAGGATGAGTTGTCGCTCGAGCAACTGCTCCAGATTGTCCTCTTCCGCCTCGCCGAGCTTTTTCTCGAACAGATCCGGTTGATCGCCATAGCGGCTGTGCAACTGTTCGACGAGCGGCGCCGTGTACTCCGCCACCTGCTGATAGGTGATGATCGAATCATGCACGACCGCCTTGATCCCGTCCACCACGTCGGCCCGGGCCTCAATTCCCGGCCCGGCCAGAATCCCTGCCACCGCAATCGCGCAAATCCCTTTCATGAAATCGTGGCCAGTGTACCAAGGCTCGCGAAGGGGTCAAGCAACGTCCCGCGCCGGCAGTGTCCTTGTTCGAACGCGTGCAACGCGGAGCATTGCTTGGTGGCTGAAACCAGCGTAACCCGCTGAGCAACGCTCCAAGCTATCGGCCAGGCTTGTGAATCGCAGCCACGACGGCCGCGGCCAGGCGAACGGGACTCCACTTCGCCAAAAGCGAGGTGATTTTGTTCGACGCGCCGGGAATCACAACGCGCTTGCCCTGCATCAGGCCGCGATAGCCGGCCTCAGCCACCGTGCGCGCCTCCATCCTCGGCAATTTGCGCGAGACGGGCATCCGCGCGCGGTCGAAGAACTCGGTGCGCGTGCTGCCGGGGCACAGCGTGGTCACCGTGATGCCCGTGTCTTTCAACTCCGCCGCCAGCGCGTATGAGAAGGAGAAGACGAAGGCTTTGCTGGCGTAATAGGCATTGACCGTGGGCCCCGGTTGGAATGCCGCGGTCGAGGCCACGTTCAGGATCCGTCCGCTGCCGCGCTCGATCATGGGCTGGAGAAACAAATGGGTCAACCGCACCAACGCGATCATGTTGACCTGCATGAGGCCGGTCTGAACGCGCAAATCGCTTTGTGCGAACGGACCGTAGACGCCAAACCCGGCGTTGTTCACCAGGATGGAAATCGGCGTCCCGCGCAACATGTCGAAAATCTCCGCCGGAGCGGTTGGTGAGGCCAGGTCTTTGGCCAGCACTTTTGCCTGGATCGCGTTGGAGCCGCCCAGTTCGGCGGCCAGCGCTTCGAGCCTGGCTTTGTTTCGCGCCACCAGCACGACGTTGAACCTCCCGGCGGCGAACAGTTTGGCCAGTTCACAGCCGATGCCGGAGGACGCGCCCGTGATCAATGCCCAGTCACCCATATCCGGCGGGAGTATATCCCGCCGGGCGGTGGGCCCGCAATCACGGCGGGCTCGCGGGGTGCGATTGGAGGTGAGGGTCAGGAGCGCGGCTGTATGCGTGGATCCAAGCCTTCGGCTGCGTTGACTCCGAGCGTGCAGCCGCTATATTGAGCGGCCTTTGTTATGAATAAGAAACCGCATGTGGCCGTCGTCGGCGCCACGGGGGCCGTAGGCGTCGAAATGATCAAAACCCTGGAAAAGCGCAACTTCCCG
>JBEKFT010000060.1:0-7103 GCA_050013175.1 Verrucomicrobiota bacterium | reverse complement strand
GTCGAACGGATACAGCTTTCAGATCGAGATGACCCACAACGTCTGGCGCCAGGGTCTGAAAATCGTCGAGGTTCCCATCATTTTTACCGACCGATTCCTGGGCCGATCCAAAATGTCCAAGGGGATTGTGCGCGAGGCGTTGTGGATGGTCTGGCGCTTGTGGTTCAAGAACAAATTGCGGCGCCGGCCGGTCCGGCTGCCCCCCAAACAGGAAGTGTCGGCGCCGTCCCGGGCTCTCTGAAAGCTCCTCGACGACCAGGGCCGGCTGAAGAATCCGGAATGGGTGGCGCGACTGCGCAAACAGGCGGAGGGCTTCGTGGATTTCATCGAGCGATTGCAACGGATCGAACTGCGCGAAAAGCGGGGTTGAGACCGGGGTCGGGGCGGCGGGGAAATGCTTCCGGCGTCCCGCCCTTGCAGGGCGGCGATCATGTCGTGCCCCGTCACCTGGGGCTCCGCGCTTCGCGCTCCACCCCAGGCTATCACAGGACGGGCTTTCAGCCCGCTAATCCACCAAGGCCGAAGGCGAGTGAATCCACCAGGGCGGGAGTGCGCCAACTCCACCAGGGCCGAAGGCCCGCAATATGATAGCCCGGGCTGCAGCGAGCACAGTATTTCGCGTGCGTTCGCCTGGGGCTACGCGCTGCGCGCCCCACCCCAGGCTGTCGCAGGTCGGGCTTTCAGCCTGCCAATCCGCCAAGACCAAATGGCCCGCCAAAACCCCCGGGGCCGAAGGTTGGCGCCAACTCGCCAGGACCGAAGGTCTGTGCCAACCTGCCAAGGCCGAAGGTTCACTAACTCTTCAGGGCCGAAGGTTTGCCAACACCTCAGGGCCGAAGGCCCGCAATATGATAGCCCGGGCTGGAGCGAGCACCGCGAGCGGAGGCCCGGGGCGAGCGGAGGCCCGGGTCAACCATCCCATAAACCATTCAAGCCCTGAAAGGGCGCCCCAACCCTGCCGTCGTTTTGCGTCACATCCCCGCTTGCGGCGGGCGGCATTTCCGGTAGCATTGGGGTCCGGGCTGTCGCGGAAAACCAGCCTGGCGACAATCAAAACCGCATGAAATCGGAGTTCTCAGAATTCGCCGCGCGATGGCGCGAACACCTGCTTCCAGAGATACGGGATTCACGAGACTCCGCTGCGGAGATTCGGGAGGATGGCCTGGAGCCACCGGGCGCGCCCTCCGGGGAGGAGGCGGTTTTCAACCGGCTCGCGCTCGAACTTTTTGCGCTTCAATTCGGGGCTAATGCGCCGTACAGGCGGTTTTGTGACGCGCGCGGAGTCACGCCCGATTCCGTGACGCATTGGACCCGGATTCCGGCAATGCCGGCGTCGGCGTTCAAGGAACTGGAGCTGTCCTGCCTGCCTGTGGAAGAGCGGACGATCGTTTTCCATTCGAGCGGCACAACAGAGCGCCGGCCGAGCCGCCATTTCCACAGCGCGGAATCGCTCACGCTTTACGAGGATTCAGTGTGGCCCTGGTTCCGGGCGCACCTGGCGCCCGAATTCGAGTCTCAAATCCAGGATTTCAACTTGGTGATTCTCACTCCTTCCCCTGCGGCGGCGGCGCACTCGTCCCTCGTCCACATGTTCGATACCGTCCGACGCAAACTGGCCGCTCCCGTTTCGGCATTCGCCGGCAAGGTTTCAGCCGATGGCTCGTGGAGCCTGGATCTCGGCGCGGTGTTAACTGCGTTGGGCGATGGCAGGCGTCCGCTGGTCCTGCTCGGCACCGCCTTTTCTTTCGTGCACCTCCTCGACCATCTGGGGGCGCAGGACCTGCGGTTCAAGCTGCCGCCCGGCTCGCGCGCGATGGAGACCGGCGGTTACAAAGGCCGCTCGCGCAGTATCCCCAGGGCGGAACTGCATTCGCTCATCACCGAACGGCTCGGGATTCCACAGGCCCGGATCGTCAGCGAATTCGGAATGAGCGAGTTGAGTTCGCAGGCGTACGATCGCGTGGCGGGTGAGCGCGCGCGCCCCCGTCGCTTCCACTTTCCCCGCTGGGCGCGGGTGCGGATCATTTCCCCGGAAACCGGCCGCGACAGGGGCGAAGGCGAAACCGGGTTGGTTCGCATTTTCGACCTGGCCAATGTCTTCTCGGTACTGGCGATCCAAACCGAAGATCTGGCGGTCCGGCGAGGCGAAGGGTTTGAATTGGCCGGTCGGAGCCTGCCGGCCGACCCCCGCGGTTGCTCGTTGATGATGGAGGCAGACGCGGGAGTCCAGAATCTCCACGAGGTGAAGAAGGAGAGGGGTTCCCGGGAATTCGCGTAATTTGCGCCGCGCCCCATGAATTTGCCCAACTATTTCCTGGCAGACCTGCCGCCGGAAGCGGACTTGACGGCCGGAATGATCGGCGAAGCGTGCCAGACGCTGAAGCGCAATCGCGAGCAATACCTGGCGGGGAGATCGACTCAAAGCCTGGTGGAAGCGCTGAGTGAACTTGGCGAAAACTGGCTTCAGCCGGAGTATCCTTTCCGCAAGCTGGCGCTGGAGGACGGCCCGGCCGCAACCGGCTTCTCGCGCCAGACCTTGGCGAACGGACTGGATTCCTTCTTCGCGCAATTGACCCCCGCAAATTTTCATGCGCTGCTCGTCCAGGAACTGGGACATCTCCGGCGGCTGGACGCGCCGTCCCCGAACAGCGCGGAACCGTCCGGGCATGCCGTCACGGGCGCCTCGATGGCTCGCGGACCGGAGTTGCTGGTGCACGTCGCCGGGGGCACGATTCCGAATCCGGCCCTGATGAACATCGTGTTGGGCGTGCTGACGCGCTCCGCCCAGTTCGTCAAGTGCGCGAGCGGCGCCACACTCCTGCCGCGCCTGTTTGCGCATTCGCTTTATGAGGCCGAACCGAAGCTCGGCGCCTGCCTCGAAATTGCCCGCTGGCGCGGCGGCCATTCGGTGCTGGAAACAGCGCTGTTCAACGAGGCGGACTGCGTGACCGCCACGGGCAGCGACGAAACCCTCGCCGCAATCCGCCACCGGCTGCCCGCGACGGCGCGGTTCCTCGGTTACGGCCACCGCGTGAGCTTTGGTTACGTCGCGAGCGGGGCCCTTTCGGGATTTCACGCCAAAAAAGTCGTGGCGCGGGCGGGGGCCGACGTGGCTGCCTGGAACCAGTTGGGCTGCCTGTCGCCGCACGTGATCTACGTCGAGCACGGCGGCGGGATGATGGCGGAGGGCTTCGCCGAGGCCCTGGCCGACGAGCTGGCGAAGCGGGAGGAGACCGAGCCGCGCGGTGACGTGCCGAAAGAGACGGCGGCCACAATTGCTTCGCGCCGCGCGTTTGACGAGGTGCGCGCGGCCCATTCACCGGACACGCTTTTCTGGCAGAGCAAAAATTCCACGGCCTGGACGGTGGTTTACGAAGCCGACCCGCGCTTTCAACTCTCGTGCCTGAACCGGTTCATCTACGTGAAAGGAGTGGCGGACTTGAAAACCGCCCTGGAAAGCGCGGACGGCGTGCGCGGCAAGGTCTCGACCGTGGGCATCGCCGTTCCGGAGGACCAGGCCCGCGATTTCGCGGCGCGACTGGCGCGCTGGGGCGTGACGCGCGTCTGTCCGATCGGCGACATGCAGAATCCCCCCTTGACCTGGCGGCACGACGGCCGGCCGGCGCTCGGGGATCTGGTGACGTGGACGGATTGGGAACATTGACTCGAACCGCGGATGGAAAGTGAATGTGTGAAAATCGAACTGCGAAAAACATTTCAGTTTGAAGCGGCGCACCTGCTGCCGCACCTGCCCAGGTCGCACAAATGCCGCCGCCTGCACGGGCACAGTTTCAAGGTGGAAATCGCGGTCTCGGGCGACTGCGACCCGAAGCTCGGCTGGCTGATGGACTATGCGAACCTGTCGGTCGCGTTCAACCCGATTTGGGAAAAGCTCGACCACCGGTATCTCAACGAGGTTCCCGGCCTGGAAAATCCGACGAGCGAGATCATCGCCTTCTGGATCTGGCGGAAGTTGAAGCCGAAACTGCCGGCGCTCACGGAGATCGTCGTCGCCGAGACGTGCACGGCGCGGTGCGTGTACCGGGGCGCGTGAAGCGATGCTGAAAACAAGTGTTGACGAGGTTTGTCGATCTCATTTAACGAATGGCTCGCAACGGACCACTACCTGAGGTGAAACATGGATAAGACAGTGAATACTGCGACCTCCACCCTGGACGAGGTGCAGGCGAAAATCGTCGGCTTTTTGACAGACTACGGAATTCAAATCATCGGCGCGTTGATTATTCTCGCCATCGGCGCGCTCATCGCGCGCTGGATTGGACGCAAGGCGGACCAATGGTTCAGCAAGAGACGAATTGAACCGCCGATTCGCATTCTTACGGTGCGGGTGATCCGGTTGCTGATTTTCGGGCTGGCGGTCGTTTTGGCCCTGGACAAATTTGGCGTGCCGATTACTCCGATGATCGCCGGCATCAGCGTGGCCGGCGTGGGGATCGGCCTCGCCATGCAGGGCGTCCTGGGCAATCTGATGGCCGGGCTGACCATTATCTTCACAAAACCGTTTCGAGTCGGCGAATTCATCGAGGTCGTCGGCGTCAGCGGACAGGTGCAGGCCGTCGAATTGTTCACCACCACCTTGCTCCACAGCGACCGTTCGTGCGTGGTGGTTCCCAATCGCAAACTCGTGGGTGAGATCCTGCATAACTACGGCCAAATCCGGCAACTCGATCTGACCGTCGGCGTGGCTTATGGGACCAATATCGACCAAGTGCTGGCTCTTGTGCGGGAAATCCTCCAGGCCCACCCGCGCGTGCTCAAGGATCCCGCCCCCGTTCTGGGCATCTCCGCATTGGCGGAATCTTCCATCAGCCTGTCGATCAAGCCCTGGACGACGGTGCCGGACTTTGGTCCGGCGCAGGCCGAGCTTTACCAGACCCTTCTGGAACAGTTCCGCGCCGCTCGAATTGAAATTCCGTTCCCGCAGCGCGAAGTGCGGATGTTGAATCGAACGTAGCGCTCCGGACCGCGGGTCTGTGACCCGCAGAAACGTTGGCAGTGCTGCGAGCGAAAGGAGATCCCAGGGCGTCAGGATTATCCAGCCTGCTGCGGCTCGCAGAGCCGCGGTCCGGGAATTCTATTTCAATGCCTGAAGCAGATTGTGCAGGAAAGCGACATTGTCGCACTGCACGTAACGCATCGTGCCGCCCATGCGGGAGAAACTTTTGCAGAATCTCAGATAGTAGGCGGGGTTGTCCTTCGGCGGCTCGCCCTTCGACCAGTCCCAGTTCCCGCCATCCTGAATGTCCACGACATACATGGTGTGGTCGCGGACGATTCCGCGACCGGCCTGCAGCCGCAGGTTGTTGACGCAACTGAGGCTCTTCTCGAAAACCTGCGGCGCCATGATGGCCGAGCCGACGGACAACACCACGCCCCCATCGAGCGTTTCGCCCGACGCGCCCAATAATCGAAAATCCATCGCTGCCGCCCGGCCGATCGCGCCGCCGTTGAAGATCGGATGGTTGGAAATGATGTCGTAACCGATGCCCGGATGGACGGTGAAGGGGACCTCGTGCCGGAATGCCTGGGCGAGGATGGAAGTTTCCTTCCACGGATGCTTCACCTCGATGCGGCCCGAGGGCAACTTGTGAGCGACCATCGCCTGGAGCAATTCAGCCCGCGCGGGCGCAAGCGGGTGCGACGGTTCCTCGCGCAGGAGGTGTTCCAGCGCGGCCGCCTCCGGCAGTGTCACACCGTCCTCGACGATGAACCGGCCGAGGCTGCGGCCATAACCCTCGCCGTTCAGGGCGCCGGCAAGCAGCGCGAGATGACTGTTCCGCCCGGTTTCATCCCAGGAACCGAAGGTGCCCGCGGCCACGTTTTCCTTCACGCTCTCTTCAGTGCGTCCGAGGAAGGCGAGTTCCCAATCGTGAATGGTGCCCGCGCCATTGGTGGCGAGGTGCGTGACCCAGCCATGCTCGACCAGCGCGTTGACGATCCGGTGCGCCCCGTTTTTAATCAGGTGCGCCCCGTACATCAGGATCACGCCGGCCTCGCGACGCCGGGCGGCAGCTATTTTGCGGGCGCAATCCCGGACGGCCTCCAGGCTCGAGGTGGAGCAGGGCGGAGCGGGTCGCGCCGGATCCACGAGAAGGTTCTCGATCCGGCTCAGGCTCTGGCGCTGGGCCAGCGGCAGGACTTTGACACGATTCAAATCAAAAGGTTGATGGGAATCCTTCATGGGCTCTTGTCGTGAAACCATCCGCAGACTGAGCGGCAAACGCGGTCGTTGAGCATGGAACTCATCTCATAAACCCGGAAACGGGTGGGGCGAGCGTACTCGCGAGCCGTCGGTTTCCGGGGAAATGGCGGCTCGTCTGCAGCTTCGCCCCACCGCGAAATCACCTGCTTCATGCGGGAGATTGTTTACCGACATCACCACATATTGCACGAGTTTTTATGCAATACGCGACGGGGTGGGGACGGCCTCGTCCCCGGTTGTCCGCTGAATTACCGAAAAGTCACTGGCGGCGGGCCGCCACCACCCCGGTCATTTGGAGCAGAACTTTTTTGTGCGCGCTCGGGAACGAAAGATTCTGCATCTCGGGCAATGTCAGCCAGGAGCCTTTCGCCTGCGCGGGTCTCACGAGGAGATCCACTTTGGTTGTGTACACCTGCAGTTGGATCCGGTATCGCGTGATGGAATGCCGGACCGTGCACAGCGGCCGCAGACGCTTCGGCTCGAAACCCAGCGTCCGCCGCGCCGCGGCCCGCAGATTCAACTTAGGTCCGGTCCATTCGACGTTTGGGAATTCCCAGAGGTGAGCATTGACGACACCCGCAGGCCTTTGGCGCACGAGATAACGGTTTCCGCGCCGGAGCACGAACGCGACAACGCGCCGCGGGATCGAAGCCACGCGGCGGCCGAGGTTCGGATAGCGGTCCGTGCGGCCCTGGCGGCGGGCAACACAGTTCCGGGCAACGGGGCAAATGCCGCACTTCGGCCGGCGGGGCGTGCAGATCAGGGCGCCCAGTTCCATGAGGGACTGGTTGAAGTGCGAGGCGCGGGAGGCGAAGCGCATTGTTTTTGAGTCGCCCTCCGAGGCGCGGATGACGAGTTGTTCTGCGAGATGCCACAGCCG
>JBEKFT010000059.1:0-7124 GCA_050013175.1 Verrucomicrobiota bacterium | reverse complement strand
TCTTCGAGGGTAATGATGTGTTTTTTGAAGTTCGAATTGAGGTGTTCGACCATCGCTGCCAGCGTGGTGGATTTGCCGCAACCGGTGGAGCCGGCGACGAGCACGATGCCGCGGGGTACCTCGGCGATTTTTCTGACCTGCGGCAGCAACCCCAGTTCATCGAAGCCCGGGACGAGCGTCTTGACGAACCGCATCGCGAAGCACCAGCGCCCGCGCTGCTGAAAAAGGTTTGTGCGGAAGCGGCCGATTCCGGGGACAAAATGGGAGAAGTCAATTTCGCGCTCTTCTTGCAGCTTTTGGCGAAGATGCGCGGGGGTGACCTGCTCGACGATCGAGTTCATCCAGGCCTCGGTGGGGTAGGGGCACTCGATGGCGATGAGCTGCCGGTTGATTCTGAAAACGACCGGCGTGCCGATTTTCAGGTGGACGTCCGAGGCCCCGCCTTCGACTGCCGTCTTCAAAATGCGATGAAACATTTCCATGGCAGCAGCCTAGCAAACGCCGCAATGAAGCCAATCAGGAAAGCAGCCGGGACGCGCGAAGGCGGAGATCCGAACGGTCGCTCAGCTCAGCGCCGAAGAAGCCATGATATTCAACCGGGACTGCGCCTGTTTTGAGAGGCCGGTGAAGACCATGGAAACATTATAACCCGCGTGCTTGTTGCCGGTGCAGGAGATGACCACGCCGGAACAGTGGACCGCCGCATTGTCGCGCGGCGACTGCAGGGTCATCGTCATTTCCGTCCAGGGTGAGAACGGGGTGGGACTTCGGAATTCGATGCCGTTCCTGTGAATGATGACGGAATCCGGTGAAAGGGCCAATCGCGCCTGCCGCGCCTGAACGGTGACATTCTGGTGAAAGGAACCCGCACTTTCCATTTTTCTCGCGCTCATAGAAGCATTCTAACACTAGCACACGCTTCGGAATCGTCAAATGAGTTTACCACTCAATGACGGCGGCGCCCCAGGTGAGTCCGGCGCCAAAAACCATGAGTAAAATCAAATCACCGCGCTGGATGCGCCCGGATCGCACGGCTTCGTCGAGGGCAATGGCGACCGACGCAGCCGAGGTGTTTCCGTACTTTTCCAGATTCACAAAGAGCTGGTCGGGCGATGCGCCCAACCGATCCGCGACGGCGTCGATGATGCGTCGGTTGGCCTGGTGGGGGATGATGCACTGGATCTGGGAGATATCCAGTTCGCATCGGCGCAATGATTCCTGGGCGGCGGTTTGCATCGCCTGCACGGCATTTTTGAACGTTTCCTTGCCGTTCATCTGGAGGTAGTGCATCCGTGAATCGACCGATTTGGCCGAAGCCGGGCAGCGGCTGCCGCCTCCCGGCATGAAGAGGAGGTCGGCTTCATCGCCATTTGCTCCCATGACGGCCGTCAGCAGGCCGTGGGATTCCGCCCGGTTTTGTAGGATGGCCGCGCCAGCGCCGTCGCCGAAGAGGACGCAGGTGTTGCGATCCTTCCAGTTGGTGATTGAGGAGAGCTTTTCCGCGCCGATGACCAGTACCGTGTCGTAGGTGCGGGACATGATGAACTGCTGCGCGATTTCCAGCCCATAGATGAAGCCCGAACAGGCCGCTTCGAGATCGAAAGCCGCCGCCCGTTTGGCGCGGATTTTCCGCTGGATCAGACAGGCGGTGGAGGGAAAGGGCATGTCGGGGGTGATGGTGGCGACGATGATGAGGTCGATTTGTTCGGCGGTGACTCCGGCCATTTTCATGGCCCGGAGGGCGGCATTGGCGCCGAGATCGGAAGTGAACTCGTTATCCGCGGCGATGCGGCGTTCCTTGATCCCGGTGCGCGTTGTGATCCATTCGTCCGAGGTGTCCACCATTTTTTCCAGGTCGGCGTTGGTCAGCACCTTTGCGGGCACGTAGGAGCCGACGCCGGTGATAGAACAGGTGCGTCCCAGGAAGTTGTAGCGGGCGCGCGGGTTTTTGAATCGCTGGGCGGGAGATGAACTCATGCTGGGACAGACGGAGAAACGGCAGTTTCAGCGGCGGCCAGGCGTTCATTCGCGCGTGCGATTTGCAGGGAAATCATTTGGTTGACGCCGTGGCTGATCTCTTCGACGGCGAGACGGAG
Source organism: Verrucomicrobiota bacterium (assembly GCA_050013175.1). Classification (GTDB taxonomy): domain Bacteria; phylum Verrucomicrobiota; class Verrucomicrobiia; order Limisphaerales; family BOG-1460; genus BOG-1460. Next base: position 5,028 of record JBEKFT010000059.1, on the reverse strand, counting down.
GGCGTTCATCATGGCGCGCTCGCGGGAGGAGCCGTGGACCTTGACGACAATGCCATTGAGGCCGAGAAGGACGGCTCCGCCATAGACCTCGGGATCGAGCCTGTTCTTCATGGCGCGGAAGGCGTCGCGGGTGAGCAGGGCGCCAAGTTTGCGCAGGGGGGTTGCGGCGAGTTCGTCCTTGAGCCGGTGCATCATGGCGCAACCGAGGCTTTCGGAGGTTTTAAGGACGACATTTCCGGTGAAACCATCCGCCACGACAACCTCGACGGCGTCATCGAACAGATCGAAGCCTTCGACGTAGCCGATGAAATTCAAATCCAGTTGCGAGCACAACCGCGCAGCGACCCGCGTCAGATCATTGCCTTTCGTTTCCTCCGAGCCGTTGCTCAGAATGCCGACCCGGGGATTTTTCCGGCCAAGAATTTCGCGCGCATAGATGCTGCCCATGACGGCGAACTGGGCGAGGTGGACCGGTTCGCAAACCGGGCTGGCCCCGGCGTCAATGAGGACGAATTCGTTCGTCCGGGAGGGCATTCGGGCCGCCAGGGCGGGGCGTTCAATCCCCTCGAGCCGGCGCAGTTTGAGCGAGCCGGCGACGAGCGCGCCGGTATTGCCGGGAGAGATGACGGCATCGGCTTTGCCGTCGCGGACCAGTTCGATGGCGCGGTTCATCGAGCAATCCTTTTTCCGGCGGATGCCTTCGAGGGGTTTGTCGTCCATGGTCAGCACTTCGCTGGCGTGGACGATTTCGATCCGGTTGTCATCAAACCGTGATTTTTTCCGGGCCTGCTGGATTTCGGCCTCGTTGCCGACGAGGAAAAGAGTCGTGATGGCCCGATCGGCATCCAGTGCCTGCCTGACGCCTTCGATGGCGACTTCGCAACCGTGGTCGCCACTCATGACATCCACTGCTATTCGCATAAACCGGAAGAACGCGAACGGATGTTTCGCGCCTTCAAAGGATCAGGCTCCTGCGGTGACGGTGATGACCTGGCGACCCTTGTAGTAGCCGCATGCGGGGCAGACCCGGTGGGGCACGTAGGGCGCCGCGCATTGGGGGCACGTGCTGAGTTGTGGCAGAGTGAGTACGCTATTGTAAGCCCGGCGCATGCGCTGACGACTCTTGGACGGTTTTCGCTTGGGAACACCCATAAAATCTTAATTCAACGGTTACAGTTTCAGTTTGTCCAGTTCGGCCCAGACAGACACTTTCTCTTTGGGCCGATCGGCGGCGCCGGTTTTTTTTGCCCTGCCATTGAATGTTCTTGGCGGGCCGCCGCAATTTGCCTCACACAACGGATGCTGAGGAAACTCCAGCAGAATATCTTCTCGCGCAAATGCCGTCAAGTCCACGCAATCGTTGATCACGATGGCCTTTTCCTCGCCTTCCAACGCCAGGTGGCGGGTCCAATTCTTGAGTTCGAGCGGGTATTCGAACGGCTCGAGGCAGCGGACGCACAGGCATTGGAGGGTCAAGCGCAGATGGCCTTGCACCAGAAGGGCGTTCTCCAGCTTTTGCACTTCCAACTCGTAACAAAGCGGCTTCTCCGCCCGGATGATATCGTCGCGCAAGCCCAAATCCAGCTCGGACACCGGCAGTGTCCCCTTCAATTCGATGTCATGCGCCTCGAGATGGCGAAGATTGATGGCTAGCGGCATAGGAACCTCTCCATCAGATTGGGGCGCTCTTGATCTTGAATTTGTCGCAGAGCGCGGTGCGGACATGCGCCGGGACGAAGCTGCCGACGTTTCCTCCCAGTTGGGCGATTTCTTTGATCATCCTGGAACTGAGGAACGTGTAGGTATCTTTGGGCATCATGAAGATTGTTTCGACATTCTCGTTGAGTTTGCGGTTCATCAGGGCCAGTTGAAATTCAAACTCGAAATCGGAAACCGCACGCAGACCGCGGAGGATCGCCTGGGCGGAGCGCCGTTCCACGTAATCCACCAGCAGGCAGTCGAAGGAATCCGCCTCGACATGCGGCAATTGCCGGATCGACTTCCGGACCAGTTCCACCCGCTCTTCCAGGGTGAACAGGGGCTGTTTGCTCTCGTTCCTGGCCACAGCCACGATGACGCGATCGAACAGTTTGATTGCGCGTTCGATTACGTCCAGATGGCCGTTGGTGAGCGGATCGAAGCTTCCGGGATATATCGCCGTACGCATGGCAACACTTTAACAGAGGTCCGGCGGATGACGAGTAAGAAAAGCCGCGGGTTTCAGGCGTGTCCGGTCTGGCTGCGAGCCTCAGGGGCCGGGTTTTCGGTTTTCGGGCCGGAGGAGGATGCGGGCTCGGGCAGGCGCCAGGGCACTTCATACACCTTCACCGCCAGGCGGAATCCCTTGACGTTCGCATCGGGAAGCGCCACGCACGTCGCGGCCAGGGCGGGGTCGTCGCGGAGCAGGTGCCGATGGGTGGCTTCACTGATGAGCACCCGTCCGCGCCCCGAAAGACTTTCCAGGCGGCTGGCAAGATTCACTTCCCGGCCGAACACGGTATAGTTGGAGATGTGCGACTCGGACCCCATGAGGCCGACGGTAACCATCCCGGTATTGATGCCGCTGCCGAGCAGGAGAAGTGGCAACAACGGCCGGGGGGCCAGTCCGGAGGCAGCCCGCGCCAGGTTTTCCTGGTCGCGCCTCCGGTTTTCCTCCGATTGTTCCCGGTTCAACTCAAAAATTGCGCGCTGCGCATCGACGGCGGCCCGCACGCAGGCCAATGCGTGCCGGGGATTGGGCGTCGGCGAGCCCCAGAAGGCCATCACGCAATCGCCGATGTATTTGTCAAGGGTTCCGTCATGCCGTTTGACCATGTCGGCCACGAGCGAGAGATACGTATTGACCGTCAGCAGGGTTTCCCGGGCCTGCTCGTCGAAGCAGGCCTCGATTTCCGCCTCCGTCAGCGTGAGCCCGGTCACGTAAGCCGCGGCCCGTTCCTGGCTCGTGTCAGTGAATTCGGTGAACCCGCGGACATCGGCGAACAGCACGGTGATTTCGCGCCGGGCGCCGCCCAGCGAGAGTGTTTCGGCCTGGAGCAGTTCATTGACGATGTTGGGGGAGACGATTTTCGAGAAGATGGTTTTCACCCGGCGCTTTTCGGCCTGCTCGAACACCACGCGCCAGGTGACGAGGCAGACGTGCGTCAGCAGGAGGGAGCCGACGACGAGGATGATCGGCAGCCACAAGCGATCCCGGACGTACAAATCAGTTGCAAGCACGGCGTAGCCGATCGCGGAAAGGGCCACCAGCAAAAACGCGAGCAGGGCGCGCAGCCGCCACGTGAGCAGGGCGCCCAACGTGCCCATCAACGCGATGAGCAACAGATCCATTTCGAGCGCAGGACGCCGGACAAACCGGCCGGTGAGGACGGAATTGGCCACGTTCCAATGCTCGCTGACCAGCAACGTGTCCTTTTCGAGCGGAGTCGTGCCATGATCGGTCAGGTCATTGCCGGTTGTCGTGGAGCCGACGACGGCATATTTGTCCTCCCAGCGGTTGACGAGCGCATTGGTGGCGCCAGCGGAACGTGCCAAGTCCTGTGTCAGTAGGTCTTCCATCGGTTCCTTGGTGATTCTCGTATCGCCGTAGGGCAATTCCCAATTAATGTAAAAGTATCCCTCCTGATCCACCGGCAAAACTCGTTCGGAACCATTCGGGCCGTGCAACACGATGCGGCCCCGGTCCAGCTTCACCTCGGCGTTCGCCAGATCGAGTTTGAGTTCCTGCGCTGCGAGCACGATGCCCATGTGCCAGATGCGTTCATCGATAAAGGCGGGGGCTCTCCTGGGCCAGCCGCGGGGGATTTTATCCCCCAGGAAACCGGACAGATCAAAATTGTTCGAGGCATCGACCGGGATGCGAATGGGATCCAGTCCGGGGCGAGGCAGAACGATCCTGCCGGCATCGAGATAGGCTCGCGTCAGGTCAACGTCGTATGCGGGATCGCTTTCCAACTTCCGCAAGACAGAATGCCATCGGCGGTACACGCGGAAGGCCTTGACGCGCCTCAATACACCGTCCGGATCGCGGTCGGCCGAAATATCCGCCACCTCCAGCGCGTTTGTGGCGAAGAGATCGGAAGGGCGTACGCCGCGGTCCGCGGCGAGAATTCCGATCCCAGTGCGCTTCAGTTGCCAAGCGAAAAAGTCGTCCGATTCCATGAGGAGCCGTTTCTCGCCTTGATCCTCGTAGAGGACCGGGGCTTCTCGCGGGTACAGGGCGGCAACAAATTTGTCGGCCTCGGGCCAACGGGCAACGGACACGGGAACAGCGGCATGATCCGGCCTGCGCTCGGCAAAAATGATGTCGAATGCGACGGCTTTGGCGCGCTGGTTGGCGAGTTCCCGGAGGAGCCGCCCGTGAATCTGGCGGGGCCAGTAAAGGCCGTAGGGGCGCCCCAAGAGTCCTTTGCTGATCCGGTCAACGGTGTCGTCACTGATGAAAACGAAGCCGAAATTGGTGTTGACCGTCGGAGCGAACCTAACGGCTTCGCGGGCGCGCATGTCATAGGTCATCCACTCGAGCCGCTCGAAGAAATCGGGGTGAAGCAGGCGCACGAGGCAGATCAGGACGATCACACAGACCGCGATCAAGGCAGGAGCCAGCTTGACGGGTTTGAACTTCACCGGCGCGAACTAAACAAAAAAGCCAGAGCAACACAAGGCTGCTCTGGCTTGGGGAAAAGAGGCTTCAATCAGCCTGCACCACCAGGCTTGTTGGGAGAAACGTAATAAATCGTCCAATCCTGGCTGAATTGAATATTTCCATTGCCATTGGGAGGCGCGTGCGGGGTGTTGTTCATGAAGAACTGCTGTTGGGGCGCGGTCCAAGGTTGAGGAGGCAGCCCGCTGCTGGGATCGAAATACTGTCCCGCCATGATGGTCACTGTCGCCACAGATCCATCAGACTTCACGTAGGCATAGCTTACCGAACCCTGCACAACGCTCACTTGGCCTGCGGCGCTGATCCAGTAGATCGTCCCGCGAATGCCGGCAACGCCGTTGGGGACTTTGACTTCGTACTTCGAG
>JBEKFT010000058.1:0-7127 GCA_050013175.1 Verrucomicrobiota bacterium | reverse complement strand
CAGCACCCGGAAATGAATCGCCACTCCGACGACCAGGAGGAGTCCCGTGAACGCGGCCAGGCCGAGGGTCCAGCATACCCGCGCCCGGAGCGAAATGAAGGTCGCCAACTCTTCCCAGCCCCGGACCAGCATGACCAGGAGCAGCGCGCTATAAACCGCCAGCCACGGCAGCCAGGGTAGGAAGGCGCCCAGGCCACCGGCGAGGATCGCACCCCGCCCCGGTCCAAGGCCGCTCAAGCCGAGCAATTCAAACAGAACGAACGCGGCATTCCGGATGTTGGTGACGCCGATGTAGGCGCGCGCGCCGCGGCCCAGTGTCCAGAGATAAAACAAGCCCGTGACGAAAAGGAGCGCCAACGTCAGCGTCCAATACAGCCGGTAACGCAGCGCCAGCCGGCGCCGGAGATCCCGGGGTGCGCCGAGCACGGCGGCACCGAGGTAGGCGCCCAGCCCGAGCATGGCCAGCAAGCTGCTGGCCGCCATGAGCACGCAGCCCAGGCACAGGAGGACGACCCAGCGACGCTCAGCGACCGGGGTATCGCGGTCGAGGCTGATCCGGACGAGAGCCGAGAAAACGACGAGGCTGAGGGAAATCTGGAGCGCATACGGGCGCGCCTCGTTGATGTAGTACCAAAGGAAAGGGCTGCTGAGCAGCGCGAGGGAAAAACCCCGGCGGAGCAGGGGAGTCTCCGCCAGGGCTCGCCACAGGGTGATCATACCGAGCAGAAGCCACGGCACGTTGCCGGCGCGGAGGGCGAACTCATTGAGCCCAACGAGCCGCTCCCACACCCATGCGAAAAACATATACAACGGCATCTGCACGTCGGCGTCTCCCAGCAGCATGATGCGCCACCAATCCGCCAGACTGGGCTGTCGCGCCTTGTACCCGGTGCCTCCCTCATCGATCCAGAAGCTCTGCGTGCCGATGGCTAGGCAGCAAACCGCCAGAACCAGCAGCAGAAAAATCGCGAACGACCGTGTTCGGCTCGCGCGGTCCCGTCCGTGTTCCGGCGGCGTCCCCAGGGTGATCGGCTTTTCGGTTGGATTCATGGCCAAGGACCGAAAATCTTGAAACTTCTTCCGGAAAAGTCAAGTGTCACGCCGGGGCGGTAGTACCCTGATTTGAAGTAGGCTATCCGCGCGCCTCGGCCAGGATCATGTCGGCGACCTTGAAGCCTTCGCGAACGGCGCAGCTGGTGCCGCGGTCCTCGGGAAAAATCTGCGAGAAGTTCGCCAGGAACACTCCCGGCAGGGGCGTGCGGTAATCCGGAATTTTTTCCTCGAAGCCGGTGTCCACGATGTGCTGGGCCGCGTTGAACCGGAACAGGTGCCGTTCCGAGATCCGCGCGGGATCGAACTGGGGGAACATCTTGCGGAGGTAACCGAGCCACAACCCGATCAATTCCTCGTCGGGAAGAGTGTAGAGCGGGCCGTCGGTCCGGGCGTACGTGCCCAGGTAATACACATGCTTGTTTTGGTACCAGCTTTTGTCGACGAGCCGGGTGTGGTGGATGAAGACGAGGAACGGCGCGCCGGGCTCGTTGACGTTCAGCCAGTAGAAGTCCCCGATGGACTGATCGCTGGCGAAGACGAGGCACATGGCGCCCAGGTATTCGATGGAACAAAGCTTCCGCTGGTAGGGTTCGAGCGCCGGTTCCTTCGGCAGCAGGCGGGCGAAGGCGGGGGACGGTCCGGTGAAAAGACAGTAATCGAACGGCACGCGCCGGCCGTTGACCACGGCGCTGCGGTCTCCGCCGGAGAACGATTCGACCGTGGCGCTGGTTTGGATCGTTACCTGGCGCCGGGTCAGTTCCGATGCCAGGCGCCGGATCACTTCGGGGAATCCGCCGAGAAAGTAGCCGAGCTTTTCACGGCCGCCGCCCGGGGGCCGCGAGCGCGAGCGCGAATGGATGCGGGCCCAGAGCCAGGCCATGGACACGGTGTTGTAATAGCGGTCGAATTTGCCCTTCAACAGGGGTGTCCAGACCGATTCCATAACGCTGCGACCGCAGGCTTTGGACATCCATTGATGGGCGGGCTGTGCGATGAGCGGTCGCCAGTTGCGTTTGTGTTTGAGGTAGAGAACCACCAGGCCCAACCGTGCGCGATCCAGAAAGCCGCATGGGGTGAAGCGCAACAGGTCCAGGGGCGACATGAACGGGTAGTTGCATCCGCCGATGTGGATGCCGATGGAACTTTCGCACCACACGAGGCGGTCGTTCAGGCCCAACTCCTCCACCAGTTGCAGGATGCAGGTGTCGTGGAGGAAAAGGTGATGGTAAACTTTTTCGAACCAGGTTCCCAGGAATGGAAATCCGCCGGCCAATCCACCCAGTTGTTCGGATCGCTCGAGGAGCGTGATGGAAAAGCCCGGCTGCCGCGACAGCCGGTAGGCCGCGGCCAGCCCCGTGAATCCGCCTCCGACAATCAGGATGCGTTTTGGATCAGCCATTCGGTTGGGGGTTGGCGGGTGGGAGTTTTCGGAACGAGACGAGGCGGTTGAGATTGTATTGGATCACCACGGCGACGACCAGGGTCATGAGTTTGGCCAGGTACTTGTCCAGGCCGAGACGGGCGACGGTGACATATAGCACGCCGGCGGAGCTGGCCCAGCCGATGAAGGCGATGGCGCAGAAGGAGGCAAAGCGCAGGGGCAGCCAGTCGCGGGTCTTGAAGTTGAACAGCACGTTCGAGGCGAAGGAGAGCAGGGTGCCGGAGGCATAGCCGATGCCGTTGGCGACCTGGTAATGCAGGATGTCCCATTTCACCAGAGAGGAATAGACGAGGAAATCGAGGGTGGTTCCGCCCAGACCGATGACGCAATAGAAGGCGAACCGGCGATTTTTGAGCAGCAGGGCGGTGAGGAAGGAGTTCACAGGGCTGCCTTGGCGGTTGGGGCGCGGCGGCCGCTGTGAACGCGCGGGATGGCGACGAAATGCATTGGGTTCATCCGGCTTTTCCGGGGCTGGAAACCGTGGAGCCGGCGGGGCGCGCGATCCCGCAGTACTCCGGAGCGGTGAGGATGCGTTTGAGGGTTGAAAAGTTTCTCAGCACGCCGACGATCACCTTCGGAATTTTTCCGGGCGGGAGGCCACGCGAGGCGCCCGTGCGCTGGCGGTAGAGCACCGGCACTTCCTTCACCTCATAGCCGCTGTAAATCGCCCGCAAGGCCAGTTCCGAGGAAATCAAATGGCGGTTGACCCAGGTCTCGCCCGCGATCTTCCGGATCAGCGGGGCCTGGTAAATCCGGAACCCGGCGTCGGCGTCGCGAAGGTGGACTCGGAAATAACGGCGCAGCAAAAAATTATAGAACCAGGTCATCAGCCGCCGGTAGAGCTGGTCGCGCCTTCCCGCGCGCGTGCCGCTGACGATGCCGTAGCGGTCGCAGTGCTCGTAGAGCTTCCAGAAATCCGTGAAATTCTGCTTTCCGCCGGTGTCGCTGAAGAACACATACGGGTTCCTGGCCAGCCCCACGGCGTCGCGGAATGCCTTGGCGTAGCCCTTCCGCTCGGGACTGGTCGAGTGGATGATCCCCAACTCACCTTTGAGCCGTTCCAGAATCTCCTTCGTGCCGTCGGTGCTGCCGTCCTCGGCAACGATCAATTCCGAACCGGGTAGCTTTTGGATAATCTCGGCGTGAATTTCGCGCATTTCCCGCTCGATGGTGTCCGCCTCATTAAAGACGTTGACGATGACGGTGACGGGGACTTTTGGACGTGTGCCCGCGGCGGGGACGGTCTTGGTTTCGTTCATAAAAGATGACCTGCCGGGTGGTCGTAGGCAACCGGCCGCCACCGTGCCACAGTACATTGTATGAAACACGAAATGTGTCCGGAACGCAAGCTTCGTTTTGTGGCTTTCGCCTCACCGATGGGCTAATTCATGAGTGTGGCGATATCGGGGCGGGGACGGCCTCGTCTCCAGGATCCCTCGAGTTCCTGCAACCTCAGTGGGGCACCGTCCCCATTCGTCATAAATCGGCCCTGCTCCCGCCGTTGCAACTCGTGGCGGGAATTGATACAGTAGAACCGTCCATGTGGGCTCTGTTCAAAGAATTCCTGCGCTTTTGCGCGCGGGAGAAGAAATGGTGGCTGATCCCATTGCTTGTGGAGTTGTTGCTCCTGGGTATCGTCCTTCTCCTCAGCGCCAGCTCCGGAATCGCCTGGGCGTTCTATCCATTCAGGTGATTCAAACCCGCGCCGCGGAATTCACTGGCTCGTTGAGCGCGGCAACTTGCCTGAGCGGTGAGTTGCCTGCGGCGATAGGAGCAGATCCTTCAGCTCGTGTCCCGTCTCCGCGGACATCCGGCGCCGGGTGACGTTTTAAGATTGGATGGTGCCGCACTCTCGGATATCCATGGGGCGCTTTATGTCGGAAGGAATAATATGAATGTATTTTTGACTGGCGGCACCGGTTTCATCGGCTCGCACGTGGCCATGGAACTGGTCAAACACGGGCACCAGGTCACGATCCTCGCCCGCAATCGGAATAAAGTTCCCGAACTCGGCAAAATCAAAGCCCTGGAAATCGTGCAGGGTGATATTACCGACACGAAACTGCTCGAGAAACTCGTCGCGGGCAGGGACGCTTGCATCCTCGTGGCGCTGAACTACACGAAACGGACCGGCCCGGAAGTTCTTCTAGACGATACATTGCCGACCGTGTTCCTGTCCGATGCCGCCGCCAAGGCCGGCGTAAAACAGTTTATCTACACGTCCTCGACCGCTGCGAATGACAGTCTTTACATGGGCGCACGCGAGGAGGCGGAGAAAGACTTGAAGGTTGTCACCTTGGCAACGAAGCAGCATCCCGTCACGTTTTATGGCGCCACCAAGGCTGCCAGCGAGAATTATCTCAGCGCCCAAGCGCATCTTTCGCCGATGCGGGTGAACATCATCCGCCCCGGCTATGCGTTTGGAAATCCTGTCGTCTCCGGCGCCAGCATCCAGGGCGACACCCGGTTCCGGGACATCGTCCGCAACGCCCTTCAGAACGCGCCCATTCTGTTGACCAGGAATGACGGCACCCAGTTCATCTGGGCGGGCGACCTGGCGAAGGTTTACTTGAAAGTCCTCCACAGCGATAAAAATCGGAAGACGTATTTCGCCCTCTCGAGGAAATTTGTGTCCTGGTATGACATTGCAAGGGCAGTGGTGCAGAGAACGGGTTCCAAAAGCCGCGTGAAATTGGAGGATAAAGGGCTGACTGAAGACTGCCTTTACTGGGACGTCTCGGACATTAAGAAGGATTTCGGGCTCGAGTTTGATCCCTGGGAAAAGATTCTGGAACATCTGGATTATTACATCGAATTGGAAACGAAATCATCCCCAGGGAACCGCGTCACTCCAGCCGGAGCAAAGTGACACCCTCGTTTGTAAGATTGAGATCAGGAGCATAGCACGCGCTCTGCACATTGTGGCGTGTGTCCATCTCATCCGGCGATTTTGCTGTGAATAAGCGCATTATTCGCCGCACATTGTGCGGCGAATAGTTGTTGTAATCACCGCAGATTAAGCGGAGAATAAGGCCGTGAACTACATTCATCAAAACCCAGATTGGCCGCATTTAAGGTGGGACAACGCCAAGCTTTTGCCGTTGCTGGCGGATGTCCGGCATCGGCAAGGACGTTTGCTGGGACGGATGGAAGGACTTGGCTTTCGGCTTCGCGCGGAAGCCAGTCTGACAACGCTGACCTCCGATGTCATCAAGTCGAGTGCCATCGAGGGTTCGTTGCTGGATGCCGCGCAAGTGCGATCTTCAATCGCGCGGCGGCTGGGTCTTGATTTTGGAGGCAATGTGAAGGCCAGTCGTGACGTGGAAGGCGTGGTTGAAATGATGCTGGATGCCACCCAAAAATACCCCGAGCCGCTGACCGCTGAACGATTATTTGGCTGGCACGCTTCATTGTTTCCGACGGGCCGCAGCGGTATGCGGCGAATCACGGTCGGAGCGTGGCGTCCGGCTGACATCGGTGCGATGCAGGTTGTGTCCGGTCCGATGGGCCGCGAGCGGGTTCATTTTGAAGCGCCAACGGCGGATCGGCTTGAGCATGAGGTGTCGGTCTTTCTGGATTGGTTTGAAACGGCGAACGGAATTGATCCGGTGCTGAAGGCGGGTATTGCTCATTTCTGGTTCGTGACCATCCATCCGTTTGAGGATGGCAACGGTCGTATCAGCCGGGCGATAACCGACATGGCACTGGCGCGGGCGGAAGGCACGATTGAACGGTTTTATAGCATGTCCACGCGGATTGAGGCCGAGAAAAAGCAGTATTACTTGAACCTGGAGCAAAGCCAAAAAGGTGGAATGGATATTACCTCGTGGTTGGAATGGTTCCTGGGTTGCCTCGGTCGTGCCGTTGCGGGAGCGGAAGACGGCCTGGCCAGCGTTCTGCGGAAAGCAAAAGTCTGGGAGCGAATCAACAGCCAGTCACCGGTGAATGAAAGGCAGCGCAAGGTGATCACCAGGTTGCTGGATGGTTTTGAAGGCAAGCTCTCGACATCAAAATATGCCAAACTCGCCAAATGTTCCGGGGACACGGCGTTGAGGGATATTAAAATTTTGCTCGACCAGGGCATTCTCCTCCAAGACAAAGGCGGGGGCCGGAATACAAGCTACCGATTGGTTGAGCCGGATGTCAAAGTCCACGTCCGCCCAGGTGACATGGCGCGCCTCATTGATGCGGAGTCCTGAGAACGCTAGAATCCTGCTGAGTGAAGCGGGCAATGTCGGTGTCGTGGAGCTTGGGCCAGGTCTTGCGCAGGGCAATCAAGGTTTCCAGCTTGTAGAGCTTCGTGCGGGATTTGTTGCGGGGGTCGGCTTCGACTTCCTTGCGGTACAGTTCAACGATGACCTCCCCTTTGATGGCCCCGGCCTTGTTGGAGGAAAAACGGCGATGATCTTTGAGGAAGTCGGACAGCTGGAGTTTGGCAACTTCAAGGACGTGCGTTTCGAGCGAACGTCGAATTAACTTGCCAGCGACTTTGAGCCTTCCAAAATAGGTGCCGCTCGGAACATAGCGGATGAGAGGTTTGGATAGGGCGTCTTTTGCCAGACCGGGCTGCTAGGTTTTCGGGGTGTTGTATCTGCGGGTGCGGATATACTTGGATTCATGACAGAAACAGGCT
>JBEKFT010000057.1:0-7135 GCA_050013175.1 Verrucomicrobiota bacterium | reverse complement strand
GCCGTCGCAGAGCCGCCGCGTCCACCGCAAAATAGTTGGCCGGAAATCCTCGGAAATTATTCGCTCTGAGTTGTCTCCTTTTGAACTCCCTCGGAAGTCTCCTTTTGAACTCCCGCCGACACCGCTGAAAATAGTAGTTGCTATTTCGATTGAATCAGACAACTTATCCGCAACTGTTCAATGACAATGATTTGCAGTTTCAAGGCATGGAGAATCTCAGGTGAACTTGGTTCAGTGGCGATTTTAGACCCGATAGTCGGGAACAGTCTCGGACAGCAAAAGCAAGTCGAACAGGTAAACATAGCATGAGTAATAAATTGTTTGTAGGAAATCTCTCCTTCAACACGACAGAAAACGACCTGCAAGATGCGTTCGCCGCACATGGCACGGTCCTGGAAACCAACCTGATGGTGGACAAAATGAGCGGACGCCCGCGCGGGTTCGCCTTTGTCACCATGAGCACACCCGAAGAGGCCCAAAAGGCCATCGAGGCCATGAATGGCGCAACCATGGATGGCCGCGCCCTCACAGTCAACGTTGCCAGACCCCGCGAAGAGCGTCCGGGCGGCGGCGGTGGCGGCGGTGGCGGCGGTCGCCGCGGTGGATATGGCGGTGGCGGCGGCGGCGGCGGTGGCGGTGGCGGCGGACGGAATCGCTACTGAACCGCGATCAGAATTCAGCCGGGGCTTGGCTTTCCGGGCCCCGATTTTTTTTAATCACGCTTCCTTCCGGTCCGGCAGAACCGCCCGCTCGGCCGCGAAAAGGCAGTCGCGCATCGAGTTGGCGTCCGGTGCCTGCCGGAGCTGGGCGACCACATCCGTCTTCACAGCCATCAGGCAAAGACGCGCCAACGTGTGCAGATGTAGCCGGTCGTCCTGGCAGCAGATCATGAAGAACAGATCGGTCGGCCGTCCATCCGGCGCGCCGAAATGGATCTCCTGAATCGGCCGCCCCACCACAATAAACGAGGATTCGAACAGATAAGGCTGATGGAAACGCGGATGCGGCAACGCCAGCCCGCCCGGCACCCCCGTGGAACAGAGTTGCTCGCGCGCCTCCAGGCTCGCCACCAGTTCCCTGGCATCGCAAACCTGCCAGGTCTTCTCCGCCAAACCCACAAGCTCGCGGAGCACCGATGCCTTGGTTTTCGCCTTCATCGCCGAATCAATCGCTCCGCGCTCGAGCAAGTCCGGAAGGATGGTTTCCCGGGGCAAATACTCCCGGGTCCCGCGCGTTGACTGGTAGTGGTAATCCGCCAGCTTGTTCTCGGAGAGCCCAAGGATGCGCTGCGACGCCCACATGTCGATGTCCCTCTTGCGAAAGACCACTCTGTCCCCCCGCTTCTCGAATGGGATTTCCCGGTCCTTCACCCTCTGTTGAACATCCGTGGCGGTCAGATGCAGATACTCCGCAGCCTCTTCAACACTAAAAACTCGATGCGGCATAATGTTCGGGCCCCCGCGCTCGAAGGACCTCCCCCGCATGTTGCGTGGAAACGGTCAAATCGATCTCTGTTTTCATCGGCCAGTCCGCAGTGCCAGCATAACGCCGCCGCGCTGAAAAGCCATTCAAACCTCGCCGCCCCCGCCGGTTGACGAAGCGCGCCGCTTCCCACGCCACCAGCGCGCGTTTGCGGATCCCTCCCCAGCGATATTTCCCGATGACGCCCGTTTCCCGGATCACCCGATGACACGGGATGAGATACGCCAACGGGTTTTGTGCCACGGCTGATCCGACCGCGCGGGCGGCCCCAGGGTTGCCCACCGCCGCAGCCAGGCGGCCATACGTCACCAGCCGGCCGGGCTCAACCCGCAACAGCGCCCGCCAGACTCGCACCTGAAAGGCCGTCCCTCTCACGAATACCCGAATCCGCGGACGCGGACTCCGGCCTGCCGGATGCGTGAAGATTCTCCTGGCCACCCGCCTCGCATGCGTGTCGTCCCGACGCAATTGCGCATTGGGCCATTCCGCCTGAAGTTCGCCCCACGCCGCCTCACCGCTCCCGGCTTCGACGAATGACAAATGACAGAGGCCCCGGGGACTTTCCGCGACGAGACAGATGCCGAAAGGACTGTCGGCAAGCCCGCCGCGAACGGTCCGGCACGCCCCGCCCGATTTCACCTCGCCGGGCGACGCGGCTTCCAGGTTCACGCACAGATCGTGCAACCGTCCGGGCCCGGACAAGCCGGCGTCGAGCGCCGCGCCCAGGACACTGTCGCCACGGCGGAGCGATTCCTTCGCGTGCTCGAGCGTGAGGCATTGGAGAAAATCCTTCGGCGTCACGCCCGCCCAGGAGGTGAACAGCCGGTGAAAATGGAATGGGCTCAAACCCAGGAGCCCGGCCAGCGTGTCCAAATCGGGTTGCATCGTGTGATGCTCGTCCACATAACGGATCACATCGGCAATTCGTTCGTAATCGTTCACGTCGGCAGCCTGCCATGCGCGGCCAGGATTTCCCACCCGATTCTTGCGGCAAACTCCATTCCATATTGGGCGGAGCGCGGACTCAGCGGTCCGCGCTCCGAGTCTTTGGGCAACACGCCCCGCAATAGACCCAGGGACACCGCATCGACTATCTGCTGGATTTGGCGCCGGTTCCGGCGGATGATCCGCCCCTTGGAAACTCGTTTCTGAACATGGTCGAATCCACGTTTCTCTCGGGAAAAGTTTTGAAGCGGACGCTGCCGGTTCTGCGGGATCCGGCCGGCGCCGGGGCGCTGGCGGTGAAACGTTTGCTGCTGTCGCAGGGTGAAGTGGCCCAATTCTACGACGCGGACGAACCGGTCCGCTACATCGCCTTTATCGAACTGCGCGAAGGCGGGGTCCGCGGCAATCACTATCATAAAATGAAGGAGGAATTCATTTACCTGATCCAGGGGGAAGTGCAGTTGGTGGTCGAGGATGTCGCTTCGAAGTCGCGCGAAACCGTTCAACTGGCGGCCGGGGACCTCGCCATCCTCCAACCCGGTGTCGCCCACGCCCTCCGCACGCTGAGACCGGGCCAGGCCATCGAGTTTTCAAAACTCCGGTTCGATCCCAACGATACCTATCGTCATCCCCTGATCTGAATCCGGCTTGCGGAAAGCCGCGCCATGCCTGCGCCGTGAAATCCACCGGCTGCCCCCCGTGAAAGCCGCTTGTTGCCCCCGCCAATCGAGCGTACAGAGTGTCATGGACAAAACTGCTTCCTCCCGTCCGGTTGACCCCCGGGTCAGGATCGGACACGTGCATCTGAAGGTCGCCGATCTGGAACGATCACTGGCGTTCTACCGCGGCGTGCTGGGGTTCGAATTGACCCAGCGCCTCGGCAACCAGGCCGCGTTCCTGTCCGCCGGCGGCTACCACCATCACATCGGACTGAACACATGGCAAAGCGAGCATGGCTCACCGCCGCCGATCACGGCGTCAGCGAAGCTCTCTACCTGCGCGACCCGGACGACAATGGCGTCGAACTGTATTGGGATCGTCCACGCGAGCAATGGCCGCATGGCGGCGACGGCGGCCTCGCCATGTTCACGCACCGCCTGGACCTGGAGGCGTTGCTGAATGCAACCAGCCCGTTTTACCACCTGAAAAAGTGAACGGGTGTCAATACTCAGGACCCGTTTGCATCGCCGGCGCCTGACGGCATGGGTGGGCCCGAGGGAAGCGACCCCGCAATTTCGGTGCGGCTGCCGCTTGAAACGGAGCACCCTGTTCGACTAGCCTTTGACCATGGCGTCCGAAAGCAGCAAAGGCTCCGGCGAAACGCCGCGCATCCTGATCGTTGATGACGATCCCGGGCAACGGAGCCTGCTGAATTCGTTTCTGCAAACCCAGGGCTTCGAGACGGTGACGGCGGATTCCGGCGAGCGGGCGCTGGAAACGTTGCGCACGGGCCGCTTCGATATGATGATTTCCGACGTGCGCATGCCGGGCCTTTCCGGACTGGACACCCTGCGGCGCGCCCGCCAGGAGCACGCCACACTGCCCGTCCTGCTGGTCACCGCCTACGCCGACATTCGTGACGCAGTCGTCGCGATGCGCGATGGCGCGGTCAACTATCTGGCGAAACCCATCGATCTGGACGAGTTGCTGTCCTCCGTGCAGCAAGCCACCGGCGTCTCGGAGTCTGTTCCCCTCAAGTACCGTGAGGATAAACCATTGCCAGGCCACATCGTGGCGCGCAGCCCGCTGATGCAGGCGGTCCTCCGCGATGCTTCCCTGATCGCCCCCTCCGAAACGCGGGTCTTGATCACGGGCGAAAGCGGCGTCGGCAAGGAGGTGCTCGCGGACGTTCTCCACGCCTGGAGCACACGCTCGGCCGGACCCCTGGTGAAGGTCAATTGCGCGGCGATCCCGGAAAACCTCCTTGAGAGCGAGCTCTTCGGACATGAAAAGGGCTCCTTCACGGGCGCCCATGCCCAGCGGATCGGGCGGTTCGAGGAAGCGAACGACGGCACGATTTTCCTGGATGAGATCGCCGAGATGCTGCCCCAGCTCCAGGCCAAGTTGCTGCGGGTGACCCAGGACGGGAGTTTCCAGCGCGTCGGCTCGAACCGCGAGGTCCAGACCAACGCCCGAATCCTGACCGCCACGAACCACAATCTGGAGGAACTGGTCAAGGCCGGCCGTTTCCGGGAGGACCTCTTCTACCGGTTGAACGTCGTGGAGTTGAATGTTCCTCCATTGCGCGAGCGCCGCGAGGATATTTTACCGCTGGCAAGCCTGTTCGTTGCGGAGTTCGCCAAAGGCCGCGCGCGGTTTTCCGACACGGTCGGCATTCGCCTCGAGCAGTATCCCTGGCCCGGCAACGTGCGCGAGTTGCGGAACGCCATGGAGCGAGCCGTGCTCCTGTCGCGCAGCGAACTCATCCTCCCCGAGCACCTGCCCTCGCGGGTGCGGGTCTCGGTGGAGCAGGGAACCGCTTCGGCCGCCGATCCGCAACAATTGGAGGAGATCGAGCGCCAGGCCATCCTGCAGGCGCTGCGCAAGCACGAGTTCAACCGGACCGAAACGGCCAAAACCCTCGGCATCAGCCGGCGGGCGCTCATTTACAAACTGCAACGCTGGCGGAAAATGGGCTTCGAAATCGATCCGGGGTAGTTCCGGGTTTCATTTCCTCCGCTTCTGCATCGTTCCGCTCGCAGCCCACGCAGAAGCAGATGGAGGCACCGGATTCTCCCGGCGGGTCTCTTAGCCGTATCCATTCAGTTGCAGGGGAGCGCACGTGCCCTCGCGTGCAGTGGTTGGCGCCTCGCCAACCACTCTTGAGCCGTGCGGCCAGTCACCGTTTAGTGATTGGGTTGCGCCCTCCTCCGGCCGGCGAGGCGCCGGTCGGAACACGCGAGGGCGCGTGTGCTCCCCAATTCCAACTGAATCGTTCCGGCTTAGCGGGCGAAAATCCGGCGGATGACCTCCTCGATCGGGACTTCCTGAATGTCGATGTCCGTGACGGGCAGTTCGTCCAGCAGGGCCTTGCAGGAGGGAATGACCCGGTCGCGTTTGACCTTGAGCGTGATGGTGCCGGGGTTTTGCTCGACAATCTCGCCGTACTTGTTCAGATGCTCGGCTGAATACTTCGTTGTCACGTCGCACTGGATGGTCACAAACTTGAAATCTGCGAAGCGGTCCACCACGTCACTCAGGCGGCCGTCGAAGGAAATCGCGCCACGATCGATGATGATGACGCGTTCGCACAGTTCCTGGATGTCCGTCATGTAATGGCTGGTGAGCAGTATTGTGGTCTTTTCCCGGTCATTGTGACGGCGCAGGAATTCGCGGACGGTCTTTTGCGAAACCACATCCAGGCCGATGGTGGGCTCGTCCAGAAACAGCACTTTGGGCCGGTGCAGGAGGGAGGCAATCAACTCCAGCTTCATCCTCTCCCCGAGCGACAACTCCCGGACCGCGACATCCAGCTTGTCGCGCACCGCGAGCAATTCCGACATTTCAGCGACGGTGCGCTCGAGCGCGGCGTCGGAGATGCCGTAGATTTTCGCGTTGAGCTCCAGCGACTCGCGGGCCGGCAGGTCCCACCAGAGCTGGTTTTTCTGCCCGAGCAGAAGAGCGAACTGGCGGCGGTAGCCGTCGTCCCGCTCCCACGGCACATGCCCGAGCACGCGCGCGGTTCCGCCGGTCGGGTAGAGCAACCCCGAAAGCATTTTGAGGGTGGTGGTCTTGCCCGCCCCGTTGGGGCCTAGAAACCCAACCAGTTCGCCTGGCTCAATCTTGAAGCTGACGTTCCGGACGGCGATCGTTTGCTCGTATTTCCTCCGGAACAAGCCCTTGACGGCCCCGGCGAATCCCGGCTGCTTCTTGTACGTGCGAAACGCCTTGGTCAGCCCGTTGACTTCGATTGCCGGCATAGATGCCGTCAAACATGCATCAAATGAATGGAAAGGAAAAACCTATTTGCGAGATCTGCGCCTCCTGGGAGCGCTTCTAGCGCATCAATTGCTTCTCGAGATAACTGACCACCTGCCGCACGTTCGCATCGACTTCCATCCGGTCCTTCACCAGGCGGCAGGCGTGCAGCACCGTGCCGTGATCGCGGCCGCCAAACGCCTCCCCGATGGAGCTCAAGGAGCCTTCCGTCATCTGGCGCGAGAGAAACATGGCTACCTGCCTCGGAAACGCGATGTTCTCCGGACGGCGCTTGCTGGTCATGTCGGCCAGCCGAATGTCGAAATGCTCGGCGACCTTCTTCTGGATGACCTCGATGCTGATGGAGAAGCGGCCTTCCTCGTGAAGGATCTCTCGCAGCAGGCCTTCCACCACCTCGAGGGTCAGCCGTTTGCCGGTGAGCGACGCATACGAGGCGACGCGGATCAACGCGCCTTCCAAGCGCCGGATGTTCGTGCGAATGCGGTTGGCCAGAAAATTCAAAATGTCCTCCGGCAGCGCCACGCCCATGATCTGGGCCTTCTTGTTCAAAATGGCCAGACGCATTTCCACGTCGGGCGGCTGCAGGTCCGTGACCAGTCCCCATTCAAACCGCGACACCAGCCGGTGCTCGAGATTCTGAATCTCGCTGGCCGGACGGTCGCAGGTCAGGACGATCTGCTTGTGCGCCTCATGCAGCGCGTTGAACGTGTGGAAGAATTCCTCCTGAATCCGCTCCTTGCCGGCGAGAAACTGAATGTCGTCGATCAGC
>JBEKFT010000056.1:0-7204 GCA_050013175.1 Verrucomicrobiota bacterium | reverse complement strand
GGGGCGCGGACAGCCTCGTCCGCGAGTGGCTGGACACCGGTTCGTGCGGACAAGGCTGTCCGCGCTCCAAAGGTCGGTTCATGGGTGGGATTCTAACGCCGGGCTCAGGAAAATCCCAGCGTGTTCATTTGCCGCCCGATTGCTGCTTTTCGACCCGGGCGGCCAGGTCATTGTATTTCCCGACGATCTCGTTCCGTTCCTTCACGCTGTCGTTGTATTTCTTCACGAACCCGTCCCGCTGCGCCACGAGTTCCGCGAGCGATTCATTCTGCTTCCCGATGCCAGCATACGCTTCTTTCAGCCTCGCTTCCAGGCTGTCAATGGCGTTTTGGTATTCAAATGTCAACATCTCATTCTCTCCGAGGCAGAAGCAAGATGTTTAAACTGCTGACAGGAATCGACAGGAAAACACCGAGGCGGGTCTGCGTTTGGAAGCGGATCGCGTTGCGAGCCAGGTTCAGGAGATTCGGCTGCGCAGTGAGTTCAGCAGCGGCGGTTTGCTCCACCAACCCTGTTAACACCCGTTGACCCACGGCTCTGCATTTTCCCCTTTGCCAGTATTGATTTGACTGGTTTAATATAAATAAAGAGCGGTGAATATGCTCCACTGGCTGCATTCGTTACTTGCCCTCATCGTTCTAGGCGTGATTTTCAGACATTCCTTATCCAAGTTTTGGGCGCGCCTTTTTTCCAACAAACCCAAACGAAAATGACGGTGGAGCCGGTCTTTGGTATCATCAAACCTGGCTCCGGGCTGCGGGATCGCTCCGCGTTGGCGGGGTCGAGCATGCCGCTTTTCTGGAAAGCCCTGGCGGAAACCGGTTCCCCTGCGCATCACCACCCCCATTACGGCGTCCCCGCCGCCCTTTGCGCTAAGCCGTGTCTATTTAGTCGCAGGGGAGCGCACGCGTCCTCGCGTGCAGTGTTTGGCGTCCCGCCAACCACTTTTGAGCTGTGCGGCCAGTCACCGCTTAGTGATTGCGTTACGCCCCCCTCCGACCGGCGAGACGCCGGTCGGAACACGCGAGGACGCGTGTGCTCCCCAGTTCCAGCTGCATAGAGACGGCTAAGTCCGACAGGCTGTTAGAGCGCGCCGAACCGGCGATGTCGCTGGTGGTATTCTTCCAACGCCGCATGGAATTGGGGCCGGCGGAAATCCGGCCAGAGCGTCGGCGTGATGACCAGTTCGGCGTAGGAAATCTGCCACAGCAGGAAATTGCTCACCCGCATTTCTCCGCTGGTGCGAATCAGCAGGTCCGGGTCCGGCCAGTTCCGCGTGTACAGATTTTGAGCGAACACCTCCTCGGTGATGTCCGCAGGATCCAATTCGCGCGCCCTGATCTTCTCGGCAATGCTGCGGACCGCGTCCACAATCTCCGTCCGGCCCCCATAGCTCAGCGCCATGATCAATGTCAGCCCATTGTTCCTGGAAAGCGCGGCGACCGACTTTCTGAGATGCTCCTGGACGTTCTCCGGCAGGCGATAAATCTGGCCGATGACTTCCAGTTTGACGTTGTTTTTGTTGAGCTCGGGCGTTTCGGTTTTGAGGTAGTGGACCAGGTATTTCATCAGCGCGTCCACCTCTTCCTTCGGCCGGTTCCAGTTTTCCACCGAGAACGCATACAGGGTCAGATACCTGATGCCCAGTTCGCCGGCCGTCCGAATGATGACCCGCGCCGACTCCGCACCCATCCGATGGCCTTCAATCCGCGGCAGATGCCGCTGGCGCGCCCAGCGTCCGTTGCCGTCCATGATGATGGCGACATGCCGGGGAAGCTGGGCCCTGGCTTCGGGGCTGAGGTGCGGCGCGGTGCTCATGCTTTCAATCGGCGCATCGGCGCATCGGTGGGACGCGGCCGCCGGAATGCTGCGACGTTGCATCCATCAAACAAAAATCGTCTGGTCGCGTCCCGGCCCGACCGACGCAATGCCCACCCTCGCACCGGTCAAGTCCGCGATCGCGTTCAAATATGAACGCGCCCTGGGCGGCAACTGCTTCCACGTCCGCGCGTGGTGCGTCGGAGCGCGCCAGCCGGCGAACTCCGCGTACACCGGTTCGCATCGGGACAGTACTTCGATGTCGTTGGGCACGTAGTCGTAACGCTTCCTCCCTTCCCGATAGGCGATGCAAACCTTGATGGTCTCCACGGTGTCGAGGCCGTCGATGTTCGTGATCGCGAGTTCATCGATGCCATTGACCATGGTCGCGTGCCGGGTGGCGACCGAGTCAAACCATCCGCAGCGGCGCGCCCGCCCCGTGGTCGCGCCGAATTCCCGGCCCATCGCGTGCAGCATGTCCGCAATCTCGGCGCTTTCCGTCGGCAACGGCCCCTCTCCCACCCGGGTCGTGTAGGCCTTCATGACGCCCACCACGCGATCCATTCGATGCGGCGGGATCCCGGAACCGGTGCAGGCCCCGCCGGCCGTCGTATTGGACGACGTCACAAACGGGTAGGTCCCGTGATCGATGTCCAGAAAAGTACCTTGGGCGCCCTCGAACAAAATGTCTTTGCCGCGGCCCATCGCCTCATGCAGCAACACAACCGTGTTGGCGACAAACGGCTTTAAATAATCTCCCGCCGCGCGATACGCCTCGTGAACCTGCTTGAAAGAAAGCGGCTTCGCCCCGATGGCCCTCAGGACGCTGTTGTTCTCCTTGATTTTGGCTTCGAGCTGCCTCTTGAATTTTTCCGGAGTGACCAGATCGATGACCCGCAACCCGGTGCGCGCCGCCTTGTCCCCATACGCAGGTCCGATGCCGCGCTTGGTCGTGCCGATCTTGTTCAGGCCCTTGATGACTTCACGCTGGGCATCGAGTTCGCGATGATACGGAAAAACAACGTGCGCGGTCTCGCTGAGAAACAGGTTGCCGTCCACCCTCACGCCGAGCTTCCGCAGACCCTCGATCTCCTCGACGAGCCCCACCGGATCCACCACCACGCCGTTGCCAATAACGCAGGTCTTCCCCCTGCGAAGAATCCCCGAGGGAACGAGGTGCAGGACGTATTTCCGCCGGCCGATGAAGACCGTGTGGCCCGCGTTGTTGCCGCCCTGCGTGCGGACGACAACGTCCGCCCCCTCGGTCAGCACGTCGATGATTTTGCCTTTGCCTTCATCGCCCCACTGGGCGCCGACTAGAATCGTGTTCGACATAAAGTCAATCCCGGGCAGAGTGTCTCCCGGCATTGCAGCCTGCGACAATAAAAATCCCCGAACTCACATTCGGGGCAAAGCTCGCTGTCTTTGCGCCGGGAAAGTAGAAACAAGCCAAACCTCTGTCAACGGCGGATTCGGCGCCGGGGCGCGGACACAGGGCTAATTCATGAAGATGGCGATATCGGGGCGGGGACGGCCTCGATCCCTTGAGTTTCTGCGGCCTCAGTGGGGACGAGGCCGTCCCCAGCCCTTCATGAATTGGCCTTGGCGCGGACAGCCCTGTCCGCGCGAATCCTGGATGTACGAAGACGGGAGGAATTGCCTCGAGCTATCCCATGCGCGGACTCGGCGGTCCGCGCTCCGGGCCGGGAGACTCTACGTCAGCACGATCTTGTCGCCCTCTTTCAGGGTCACGATCGCCTTCTTCCAATCCGGCGCCTGGCCGGCCTGGGTGGTGCGCTGGCGGCGGAATTTGCCGTGAACGTTGAGGGTATTCACCTTGACCACCTTCACCTTGAACAGCTCCTGGACCGCCTGGCGGATCTGGGTCTTGTTCGCGCGGCAATCCGCGACGACGGTGTACTGGTTGGAGCGTTCGCCCTGCCGCGTGCCCTTTTCCGTCAGGCGCACTGTTTTGATAATCTCGAAAGAGTTCATAATTTTTAAGGGCCGCAACCGAGCGCACACATCGCAGCAAAGACCCTGGTCTCCGCGCCTGCGAGCGGCCGGTCAGTTATTCTTTTGCGAGCCGGGCCTCGACCTTCTCGAAGGCTCCCTTTGTAAACACCAGTTTGTCCGGACGCAGCACGTCGTAGGTGTTCAGCACATCGGACGTGGTGAGCGCCACGTTCGGAACATTGCGCGAGGCCAGCGTCAGGTTGCGGTCCGCCGCCTGCGATACAATCAGCGCGCTGCCCTTCAGTTCCAGCGCGGCGAGCACGCCCAGGAAATCCTTCGTCTTCGAGGTATCGAGCTTCAAATCGTCCAGCACGACCACGTCGCCGGCGCGGAGCCGTTCGCCGAGGGCCTTGCGGAGGGCGAGTTGCCGGGTATTGCGGGAGATCTTTTTGGTGAAATCGCGGGGCTTGGGTCCAAAAACCACGCCGCCACCGCGCCACAAGGGCGACTGGAACGAGCCGGCGCGCGCGCGGCCGGTGCCCTTTTGCCGCCACGGCTTTTTATTGGTTCCCGCCACTTCACCGACATTTTTGGTGCAGGCGGTGCCCATGCGCTGCGCAGCCTGGTGGGCCACCACGGTGTCATGGACGGCCTGGGTCCCCTTCCCGCCTTCGATGATCTGGAATTTCACTTCCAGTTCGCCCTGGCTTTTTCCTTTGATGTCTTTGATTGCAATCTTCATGGGACAAATGGATTGTGCGGCGTGAACGCTGCGGCAACGGCTCGTTAATTACTTTTTGGCCTCGGGCTTTTTGGGTTCGGCCTTGTAGACTTTGCCCTTCTTGCCCAGGGTGGCCACCGGCGGCTTCCACCCCTTCGGCCGCTTCTTCGATTCGCGGATCACCACGTAGTCGCCTTCGGCGCCCGGGATCGAACCCTGGATGAGCAGCAAATTGTCGGCTTCGCGGACCTGGACCACCAGGAGGTTCTGGGTCGTGCGGCGGACCTGGCCGAGATGGCCGGGCATTTTCATGCCGCGCATGACGGTGCCGGGGAACAGGCGCTGGCCGATGGCGCCGGACCGGCGATGCCAGCCTTTCGCGCCGTGGGTCGAATCGCCTCCGCGGAACCCGTGACGTCCGACGACGCCTTCAAAACCGCGCCCTTTGGTGACGCCGATGGCATCCACATAGTCGCCCGAGGCAAACAGCGTCGGCCCGACGACGTCGCCGGGTTTGACTTCTTTGGAGAACTCGCGGAATTCCTTGATACGTTTGACGGGGGCGCCGCTGAATTTCTTGATATGGCCAAGGAGCGGCCGGGTGAGGCGTTGCTCCTTCTGGTCGTCGAAGCCGAGTTGGACCGCGTTGTAGCCGTCTTTGCCGGCCTGGGTCTTGACCTGCAGCACGCGGTTCGGGCCGGCGAGCACCACCGTGACCGGCGTCATGACGCCCTCGGCGTTATAGACGCGCGTGTGACCGAGTTTTTTTCCTAACAATCCAAGAGGCATATAATCATTGGGCCGTTAAACCGTTAAATCGCTAACTCCGAAACTCTCAAACTCTTAAACTCTCTAAATCTTGATGGTAATATCCACGCCCGCCGGCAGATTGAGTTTCTTCAACTCGTCCACGGTCTTCGCGGTCGGCTCGATGATGTCGATGAGCCGCTTGTGCGTGCGTTGCTCGAAAGTTTCCTGGGATTTCTTGTCGCAGTGGGGCGAGCGCTGGACAGTGAAGCGCTCGACGCGGATCGGGAGGGGGATCGGTCCAGCGACACGGGCGCCGGTGCGTTTGACGGTGTCCGCGATTTCGCGGGCGGATTGGTCGATGACGCGATGGTCATAGGCCTTCAGTCGGATTCGAATTCGTTGTCCAGCCATAGAAAGAACAATTTTATAGTTATGGTTGTCAGGATCTGGCCGCCGGTCGTTTGGCCGCAGCGTCCAAAATCGTGCTGACGATGTTATTCGGAACCTGCGCGAACGTCAAGGGCTCCATGGAATAGGAGGCGCGCCCCTTCGACAGCGAACGGATGGCCGTGGCGTAGCCGAACATTTCGGAGAGCGGCACATGCGAGCTCACAATGACCTGCCCCGCCTTCGCATCAATACTCTGAATGGCGCCACGCCGGCGACTGATGTCGCCCACCAGATCGCCCTGGTATTCGGCGGGTGTGGTGACCTCGACCTTCATGATCGGCTCGAGCAGGATCATGCTGGCTTTCCGTGCGGCGTCTTTGAACGCGAAAATGCCGGCCATTTTGAAGGCCAGTTCGTTCGAGTCCACCTCGTGGAACGTGCCGTCCACGATCTGGACCTTCACGTCGATCATTTGGTAACCCGCAAGCACACCGCTCTTGATGGCCTCCTCGATGCCATCGATGATGGCCGGGATGTATTCCTTCGGGATGGCGCCGCCGACGATTTTGTTTTCGATCTCGACGCCCTTGCCCTTTTCGTTGGGCTGAATCTGGACGCAGGCATGTCCGTACTGGCCGCGGCCGCCGGATTGGCGGATGAATTTGCCTTCGCCGTCCGCCCCTTTGGTGATGGTTTCGCGGTAGGCGATCTGAGGCGCGCCGGCATTGGCCTCGACTTTGAATTCACGGAACAGGCGGTCGCGAATGATTTCCAGGTGCAACTCGCCCATGCCGGCGATGATGAGCTGGCCGGTTTCCTCGTTGGTGAAACACCGGAAGGTCGGGTCTTCCTCGGCCAGGCGCTGCAGGCCTTCGCCCATTTTTTCACGGTCCGCCTTCGTCTTCGGTTCGATGGCCATCGAGATGACCGGTTCGGGGAAGGTGGGCGGTTCGAGTGTGATCTCGAAATCCTCGTCGCAAAGCGTGTCCCCGGTCGTGATATTCCTCAAACCGACGAGCGCGGCGATGTCGCCGGCAAACACGGTCTCGACGTCGATGCGTTTGTCCGCCTGAATCATCATCACGCGGCTGACGCGTTCGCGTTTGCGCGTGCGCGGGTTGTAAATGACGTCGCCTTTTTTTAACTGGCCGCTGTAGGTGCGAAAGAAAACGAGCTTGCCGACGTAGGGGTCGGTCCAGAGTTTGAACGCCAGCGAGCAGAACTTGGCGCTGTCGTCGGATGGAACCTCGATCTTGTTTTCGGGGTTTCCGGGCTCTTCCCCGATGGCGGGCGGCACATCGAGCGGTGACGGCAGGTAATCGATGACGGCATCCACGAGCGGCTGGACGCCCTTCTTCTTGAAGGCGGAACCGCACAGCACCGGCACGAACTCGATCTTGCAAGTGAGACGCCGGATGGCGGCTTTGAGGGTTTCCGGAGAGATCGGCTTGTTGTTGATGACCAGCTCCGCGATGGCATCGTCCTTGTTGGAGACGGCATCCACGAGTTCCGCGAGCGCCATTTTGGCGGATTCCTTGAAGTCGGCGGGGATTTCCGCGATGTCGTATT
>JBEKFT010000055.1:0-7241 GCA_050013175.1 Verrucomicrobiota bacterium | reverse complement strand
CATGGGACGTGGGTGTTGTGCCGCAGACGGAGAATTATCCGTGGCTGTGGACTCCCGCGGGGAGCGCGCTTGCGGGCGGCTCTGGGGAGCACACGCGCCCTCGCGTGTTGCAATCGGCGCCCTCGCCGATTGCTTCCCCGCGCGCCGAAGATGCGGTTGGCGGGGCGCCAACCGCTGCACGCGAGGGCGCGTGCGCTCCCCGGGAAGCGGCTTCGCCGCTTCCGCAGTCCGAGCAGGAGAAGATTGACATCGCGTTTCGCGTCATTGCCGACCATATCCGCACCTTGAGCTTCGCGATTGCCGACGGCATCCAGCCGTCAAACGAAGGACGCGGCTATGTTTTGCGCCGCATCCTGCGCCGCGCCGTGCGCTATGGCCGCACGCTCGGCTTCCGGGAACCGTTTTTCTACAAGCTCGTGGATGTGCTCGCTGAGACGATGGGGGACGTCTTCCCCGAAATCCGCCAGAAAAAGGGGCACGTGCAGGAGGTTATTCGGACGGAGGAGGAGGCGTTTAATAAGACGTTGGATAATGGAATCAGAATTTTCGGAGAAACAGTTCAATGGGTTGGTGCAGCGAAGAAGGCGCAACACCAAACCCGAATGCATCTTCAGAATCTGCGGAACGGTTGGCCACATGGATATGTTGACGGTGCGACCTACACAACTTTGTTGGGCTTCGCTAGAGAAGTCGCTGAGGTTGCTGAACCGGTTGCGAAGTCTCCTGCTACTGCCGGCCTCATTCATTCTGCTCACGCCCGACTGCTGGGGATTTCAGACGAAGATGAAATCGCAGTGGCGAAGAAGCAGGGTCGTGTAGATCTGTCACATCTTCGCATCCTGCTTGAAGAGTTCGACAGATCTCTCGATATCGTTCTGCAAGTGCCAAAGAAAATTACAGGCAATACGGCGTTCGCGCTTTACGATACTTACGGATTTCCGCTCGACCTCACTGAGTTGATGGCGCGCGAAATTGGATTTGAGGTTGATGCGGTTGGCTTTGAAAAGCTGATGGAAGAGCAGCGCACCCGCGCCCGCGCAGCGCAGAAGAAGGAAGTCATTTCGCTGTCGCAGATCGAAACCACCACGCCCACGAAATTCGTCGGTTACGAAACGCTTTCAACTCAGGCCAAGGTTTTGGAGGTGGTGTCGCTCAAGGACAAGATGGCGGTGATCCTCGACACTTCCGCCTGCTACGCCGAGATGGGCGGTCAGGTTGGCGACACGGGCGAGTTGAGCGGCAGCGGCCGGCTCTGGCGCATTACCAACACGCAGAAGTCGGGGAACGCGTGGTTGCACTTTATTGAAGAGGGGAGCACACGCGCCTCGCGTGTTGCTGACCGCGCCCTCGCGGTCGGCGGGGAGCATACGCGCCCTCGCGTGTCGCAATCGGCGCCCTCGCCGATTGCTTCTGCACGCGTCGAAGATGCGGTTGGCGAGGCGCCAACCGCTGCACGCGAGGGCGCGTGCGCTCCCCCGGAAGCCGGTGCGCTCCCCATTCCAGGAAATGTCGTCACGCTCTCAGTGGACACCGCGCGCCGCAAGGCCATCCAGCGCCATCACACCGTCACCCACCTGCTGCACTGGGCGCTCCATGAAGTGGTGAGCCGGGACGCCTCGCAGAAAGGCTCGTTCGTCGGGCCGGACAAACTCACCTTCGATTTCAACTCGGCGCCGCTCACGCCGCAGCAGGTCGCCGCCGTGGAACAGCTCGTCAACGAACGCATCCTCGAAAACGCCGGCGTGAGCTGGACGGAAGTTCCCTACGCCGAGGTCAAATCCCGCAAGGATGTGATGCAATTCTTCGGCGACAAATACGGCGACGTCGTTCGTGTGGTCCAGGTCGGGGGCCACGCCGCGAAGCTGGACGGCTACTCGATGGAACTCTGCGGAGGCACCCATACGCGCGCGACGGGCGAGATCGGGCTGTTCCGCATCGTCGGAGAAAACGCGATTGCCGCCGGCGTCCGCCGCATCGAAGCCATTGCGGGCCTCGAGGCCTATCGCAAAGCCGCCGGCGAATTGCAGTTGATCAAGACGTTGGCCGGGCAGGTGAACTCACCCCTGCACGAACTCGAAAAGAGGATCGAATCGCTGCTCGAACACCAGAAAGCGATTGAGAAGCAGCTCAGGACCGCGCAGCAGCGGGACGCCGCCAACGCCGCCGTCAGTCTGCTGGAAAAGGCTCAGACCTTGAACGGCGTGCCCGCGATCATTCACAATCTCGGTTCCGCCGACGGTGATGCCGTCCAATCGGTGGCAGACTCGCTCAAGGGCAGGTTCAAAGGGGTCATCGTGCTCGGCGGGGTCGCGAACGGAGCCGTTGCTCTCGTCGCCGCTGTTTCGCCCGAGTTCACCGCGAAAGTGCAGGCCGGGAAAATCATTCAGCAGATCGCCCCGATCGTGGGCGGGAAGGGCGGCGGAAGACCCGACAACGCCCGCGGCGGCGGCAAGGACGCCGGCAAGCTGGAGGAGGCGCTGGCTAAAGCCCGGACCCTGCTCGGGTAACTCCCGGCGGCCTCTTACCGGTTCTTTGTCCTCCACTTCTGCGACATTCTGCGTGTTCTGCGGGCGTCGCCCCCTCCCATTAAGGTTGACGAATCCAGTGCGGCGTCCGCATCGTCTTTCTCGTTGACCATGATGGGCCGTTTGAAACAGCCGATTTGGATTGTTCCCTTGGCCATCGCCGGAATGGTGGCGGTGGTGGGCTGGTGGGGGAATGCGCGGCTTCGGCAGATCATCGAGGGGCAGGTCACGGCGGAGCTTGCGGCCACACTCAACGCGAACGTGACCTCGCTTGGAATCTGGACGACCAACCAGATGAAGCTCGCCAATTCCCTCGCCGAAGAGCCGGCCGTGCGCATGCTCGCGGTCCGGATTTTCCAGGCGCCGCCGTCCGAGAGAGGAAGGGCCGAACCCCCGCTGGAGATCGAGAGGTTCAGCGCCTATTTCCGGCCGCGGCTCAATCAGATGGGTTACGAAGTCGCCCAGTTGGTGAACACGAATTTCATCGTGGTGGCCACTTCCGGCCGTGGGCGAATGGGCAGGGGCATGCCGGTGTCCGAGACCCACACCAACAAGTTTGCCGAGCTGTTCGCCTCCCGGCAGCCGGTCATGATCACCCCTTTCAAACCCGGGCTCCTCGTGGAATGGCGGTCCGACGGCCCCGGCCCGGCCCAGCGGGGCACCAACGGGATCGCCCGCGGAAACCGATTTCCCAACGGCGGGCGGACGGGGCGTGGAGATGTCACCTTGATGCAGGTGGCCGCTCCGATCCGGGACGTGGAAGGAGGGGTCTGGGGCGCGCTGGCGTTGATCATCAACCCGGACAAGGAATTCACCCGGATTCTTTCGGTGGCGCGTTCCGGGGAATCGGGCGAAACCTATGCATTCGACCAGACCGGCCTTCTGATTTCGCGAAGCCGGTTTGACAATCAGCTTCGGGAATTGGGTCTGCTCGACAAGACCAATGCGAGCTCCGCCCTCAATCTTCACCTGCGCGATCCCGGCGGTGACCTGACGAAGGGCTTCAAGCCGCGCGACACGGACGCCGGCGCCCGGCCGCTGACCCGCATCGTCGCCAACGCCGTGGAGGGCGAGGACGGTGTGGACGCGACGCCGTCGCGCGACTACCGCGGCGTGACGGTGGTGGGTGCCTGGCGCTGGCTGCCGCAGCTCGGGTTCGGCGTGGCCACGCAGATCGACGCGGGCGAGGCCTACCGGCCGTTGCGCGTGTTGCAGTTGCTCTTCCTTATTCTGTTTCTCCTGCTCGTGCTCTGCGCGATGGGAATGTTCCTCTTTTCCTATGCCAACATCTCCTGGCGCCGCCGTCTGGGCGAAGCCGAGTTGAAATTGAAGCAACTCGGCCAATACACCATCGAGGAGAAAATCGGCGAAGGCGGCATGGGCGTCGTTTACCGCGCCCGCCACGCGCTCATGCGGCGCGAAACCGCCGTCAAACTCCTGCTGCCCGATCGCGCTGACCCGGCGTCGATCCAGCGGTTCGAACGCGAAGTGTGCCTCACCTGCCAGCTCACGCACCCCAACACGGTCCAGATTTACGATTACGGCTACACGCCCGACGGCGTCTTTTACTACGCCATGGAGTTGCTGCGCGGATTGAACCTGCACGAGCTGGTGGACCGATTCGGGCCGCCACCCGAGGCGCGGGTGATCCATATCCTGGCGCAGGTGTGCGAGTCGCTCGCCGAGGCGCATGCCCGCGGACTGGTCCACCGCGACATCAAACCGTCGAACATCTTCCTCTGCGAACGCGGCGGCGTGCCCGATTGCGTGAAGGTGCTCGACTTCGGCCTCGTCCGCGAATACGGCGGCGTGTCCGTCGATCCGATCCATCAGACCGGGAGGAATGTGCTGGAGGGCACGCCCTGGTACATGCCGCCCGAGACGCTCGAGGACTCGACCCGAAGCGATCCGCGCAGTGACATTTACGCCGTGGGTGCGCTCGGGTATTACTTGTTGACCGGGGACCATGTTTTTCCGTTTAAGTCCGCCCAGGAGATTTACGAAAAGCAACTGGCGGCCCCTCCGCCTCCGCCGAGCCGTCGCACATCCAACGAAGTCAGCGCCGAACTCGACCAGGTCCTCCTGAGCTGCCTGGAGAAGCAGCCGGACCGGCGCCCGGCTTCCGTGATCGAACTCCGGGCTCTGCTGCTGGCCACTCCACGGTCTTCGGATTGGACCCTGGAACTGCGGGCCGCCTGGTGGAAGGAATACGAGAGCCAACTGCAGACGGCGGCACCATCCGACAGTGCCGTTCCCAGCGACGCGACCGTCAGCGTCGATTTCGCCAGCAGGATCCAACAACCTTGATAAACCGGTCACTCGGGGTCAACTCGAGATGCGACCCCGCGTTTTCGCAATTGGCGGCATCATTGGGAATGGGCCAATGTGAGAGACATTGCGCTGAATGGCATTTTGTCTTTTCCGCCGAACAAGGTGCCGCTGGTGTTCACTCCCCCTTTGAAAAAGCCGCCGGTAAAATTGAGCGGCATCATAACGCGCTCGCGCTTGATGTCTTCAGCCGCCACGATTGGGCCATTAAGGTTGCCCGTGATAATGTAGTCGGTCGCCAGATTCAACTTGCGGCCGAGCCAACCACGATTCTGCTGAAAACGGCCCTTCGTGAGTTTGGCATCCCCAAGTGTCCCGGTCACGCTCCCGTCCGCATGAATGTCCACCTTTACGGGAAGATTTGTTTGATGGCACCAGGAAACAATAATCCGAGCGCTTCCTTCCCAATGACCAACCATTGCGGGTGTGACGACGCCGTCGGTTGCCCACGAACTCAAAGCCGTCAGCGCTATGGCAAGCGTTGCAATCAATCTTGTGATACGAGGCATTGTATTCATGCCCATGACTCTACCAAACAGTATGCGAACCGCGTAATTGAAATTCTTCTCCTGCGCATTGTGCTGCAACGGCGCCCAAAAAACATAGCTCAGTCACAGCCGGGCAGCCGGATAGCAGGGCTCATTCATGAAGGTGGCGATAACTGGGGACGAGCCGTCCCCACCCCTTCATGAATTGGCGCTGGCCGGCAGGTGGCGGCCAAAAAAAGGGCGTGGAGCCCCGGGGCCCCACGCTTGGTTTGAGAATGTTCGTTTAGTTGCGCTGGCTGTACTCGCGGCGTCCGGCGCCGCCGGACGGGCGTTCGGTCTTCGGGCGGGCCTCGTTGACCGTGAGGTTCCGACCATCGAGCGTGGAACCGTTGAGCGCGTCAACGGCCTTCTGCGCCTCTTCGGCCGAACTCATGGTTACGAAGCCGAAGCCGCGCGGACGGCCGGTTTCGCGGTCCGTCAACAGGTTGGCTTCGAGCACCGTGCCGTGGGCGGCGAAGGCGTCTTGCAGATCATTTTCGGTGGTGTTGAACGAAAGGTTCCCCACGAATAATTTGGTGTTCATGTGATGTTAAAGTGTCCTTAGTTTTACCCTGTTCTCTCCAAACTGTTCCCGACTTTCGGGTTTCAAATCATCACTGAACGAAGTTCAACTGAAGATTCACCATGTGCTGGAAGCGACAAGCTATCTATTAGACTGGCCTAAAATGGACCATCGCCGCCGGATTGCAAGCATTATCCGGGAAATCCTCCCGCCGCGGAAAACCTGGAAAAAGACCCACATTATGCTTGCCTGCCGGCCTTGGAGTGTGAAACTGGAGGCGTATGGGTGACAAATCACATAGTTCGCCGCGCCCTGGATTTCTTCCTGCATGAATAATTTCCAACCCGTGGGGGCTGATTGAGCCGCCCTTTCCCTTCGCGTTCATTTCGGTCCCGGGAACCCCTGCATCGTCGCAACGGGAAGATTCGTGCCCGGGAAGTCCGCGTGATTGATGAGACGAAGCAGCAATTGGGTGTCATGTCGCTCAATGAAGCGCTGCGACTGGCCCAGAACAAAGGCCTGGACCTGATCGAAATTGCGGCCAACGCCACACCGCCCGTGTGCCGCATCGTGAATTACGGCAAGTACCTCTACGAGGAAGCCAAGCGGAGCAAAGAATCCGCCGGCCGCCAGTCCGCGAGCCGGATGAAAGAGCTTCAAATCTCTCCCGCTATTGACCCTCACGATCTGGGGGTGAAGCTGAACCATGCCATCCAGTTCCTTTGCGATGACATGAAGGTCCGGGTCAAGCTGCGCTTCCGCGGGCGCCAGAAGGCGCACAAGGAGATCGGGTTTGATGTGGTGAACAAATTCGTCAAGGACCTCGCCCTTTACGGCCAGGCGGATTCGCCGCCCAAAATGTTGGGCGACCGCGACCTCAACGTCGTCCTCAGTCCGCTGCCCCGCAACAAGCGCGGCAAGAACCCGCGCGAAGCGCAGGCTCCGCAACCTCCGCAACCTCCGCACGCTCCGGAAACTCCGGCGGCCCCGATGGCGCCCTCCTGAGCCGGAACGATTCCGTTATTCTGGGGAGCGGACCCGCCTCGGGTGCGGTGGTGGGCGCCCTCGCCCACCACTTGGAGCCTCGGAGCCAGTCGCACCATTCAGTTCGTGCTGCTGCGATCGAACCGACCGGCGAAGGCGCCGGTTGGAGGAGGTCCTAACGCAATCACTAAGCGGTGACTGGCCGCACAGCTCAAAAGTGTTTGGCGAGACGCCAAACACTGCACGCGAGGACGCGTGCGCTCCCCCTTTTCAACTGAATCGTTCCGGCTGAGCGGTTTCGATGCGGTAGAGACCGCGAACTCGCGAACGGGGACAAAGGCAACGTGGTATTTT
>JBEKFT010000054.1:0-7296 GCA_050013175.1 Verrucomicrobiota bacterium | reverse complement strand
CGAGCCGCAGCAGGCTGGACGATTCAGATGCTTTGAGATCATCCCTGGCGCCTCGCGTTGGGAACGTTTCTGCGGGTCACAGACCCGCGATCCGGCGCGCGGCTCTGCGAGCCGCAGCAGGCTGGACGATTCAGATGCTTTGAGATCATCCCTGGCGCCTCGCGTTGGGAACGTTTCTGCGGGTCACAGACCCGCGGTCCGGCCGCCGCCGCGTTGGCGCTCGACAGCGTTCAGACCAGTCCCTACGCTCTGCGCCCGTAGGCTTCAGGGATTGAGATGACGAAAGCCCGCAAATTATTGAGCGAATTGATCGCGCTGCCGAGCGTGAATCCGGCGTTTCTGCCGGTGGATGACCGCCGCGCCGGCGAACGGCGCGTGGCGGAATTCCTTGCGGCCGTCGCCGCGAAATCCGGGCTGGAGGTGGAGCTGCAAGAAGTCCTGCCGGACCGCTCCAATCTGCTCGCGCGGCTTTTGCCGCCGGGCAAGGTTCGGCGCCGGATTCTGCTCGTGCCCCATCTCGACACCGTCAATGCCGATCCCGCGCGGTTCCGGCCGCGCCGGGAAAACGGACGGCTCTTCGGCCGGGGCGCCTGCGACACGAAAGGTTCGGCGGCCGCGATGCTCGAAGCGCTTTGCGAAATCGCGCGATCGGGCCGAAGGCCCCGGGAAACCGAAATCGTTTTCGCCGGCGTGGTGGACGAGGAGAATGCGCAGGCGGGTTCCCGCGCCCTGGTTGCCGGCGGACTGAAAGCGGACCTTGCCATCGTCGGCGAGCCGACGCGCCTCGACGTGGTCACCGCGCACAAGGGCAGTTTGTGGTTGCGGCTGGAAACGCGCGGAAAGTCCGCCCACGGCGCGCGGCCCGAGCTCGGACGCAATGCCGTGCACGCCATGGCGCGCATTGTGGACTCGCTCGAAACCGGCTACGCCGCGAGCCTCCGCAAGCGCCGGCATCCCCTGCTCGGCACCGCAACGATCAACGTCGGCACGATTCATGGCGGCACGCAGCCCAATATCGTCCCCGATTCCTGCGCCATTACCATCGACCGCCGGACGCTGCCGGGCGAAACCGAAACTGGCGTCCGGCGCGAGTTGGGGGGATTTCTTGCGCGGAAGAGGCTGAAGGCGGCCATCGTGAGCGAGAAACTCGCGCCGTGTCTGCCGCTCGAAACCGATCCCGGGCTGCCGCTGGTGCGGCGGTTCGTTCGCTGCGCCGGCCAGCGGAAACCGGTGGGTGTTCATTTCTTTTGCGATGCCGCGGTGCTGGCCGAAGGGGGCATTCCCAGCGTCGTGTTCGGCCCCGGCGATATCGCGCAGGCGCACACGGCGGACGAGTGGATTTCGTTGACATCGCTGGAGCGCGCCCGGGAAATGCTGGGCCGCTTCTTGCGCGCGTTGCCTTGAACCAAACCGCCCCGCCCCGGTCAAAGTTCCAATGCTTGCCGAAACGACAGAAAATTCGCCGACGACAACGGCGAAGCATCACGCGGCTTTCTTCAGGCAGAGCGGCTGGTTGATGGTCGCCAACATCCTGGGCGGAGCTCTTACGTATGGGGTGCATTTCCTCGCCAAGAGAATTCCCGAATCCCAGTACAGCATTTTCGGCACATTGCTCATGGTGACGGCGTGCCTTCCGACGATGCCGTTGCAGATGGTGTTTGCCGAGCAGACGGCGCGCGGGTTGGCCACTGGAAGACAACGGCAACTGGCCGGCATGCTTCGTCTGGGCGGGCTGTGGCTGCTGGTCCTGTGGCTGGCGGCGGCGGCGGTGACGCTCGTCTTTCAGGGGCGGATTGTGAGCCGGTGGGAACTGGGGAATCCGATTGCGCTCTGGGTGACGCTTCCAATGGTGCTGCTTTCCCTCTGGGCTCCGATCCTCACCGGCGCGTTGCAGGGGCGGCAGGATTTTTTTTGGGTGGGATGGTCCGGCATCCTGAGCGGCGTGTTCCGGTTGGGGGTCGCCGCCGCACTGGTGCTGGCGGTGGGCGCCGGCGCCGCGGGCATGATGACGGGAGCCCTGGTCGGTTCGGCGGTCGGCGTCGGCATCGGCCTCTGGCAGACACGCGATCTCTGGTCGCTGACGCGGGAGCGGTTTGATTCCCGGATTTTGCTGCGGCAGGTCGTGCCGCTGATGCTGGGTTTCGGGGCGTGCCAATTCATGTTCACGTCGGACACCATGTTCGCCAAGGCGTTTTTCACGGGCGACGAGATGGCGCCCTACGTGGCGGCGGGAACCTTGTCACGGGCGTTGCTCTGGCTGGTGCTGCCGCTGGCCGCGGTGATGTTCCCGAAGATCGTTCACAGCCGGGCCCGCGCGGAGAAGACCAACCTGCTCGGAATTGTGCTGGCGGGGACGGCGGTGCTGGCCATCTGCGGCGGATTGGGCCTCTGGATTGTCGGGCCGTGGGTCGTGAGGCTTGTTTACACTTCCAAGTACGTGGCGGCAACCATGGCGCTGCTGCCCTGGTACGCGGGGGCGATGGTGCCCTTGGCCCTGGCCAACGTGCTGATTAACGACCTGTTGGCCCGCGCCCGCTTCCGGGTCGTGCCGGCCCTGATGGGGGTGTCGATCGCCTATGGATTCGTCCTTCCGTTCATCCTGAATCATTATGCCAGAACGCTCGAAACCGTTCTTCAGACGCTGGGAGCCTTCAACCTTCTTCTGCTGGCCGCCGCCGCGTGGGCCGCGTTCGGGAGTTCGGATGCGAAGGCGGGGGATTCAGAGTCGGTCGCGCCGGGCTGATCCGGGGAGTTCAGGCGGACCAGGGGTCCAGTCGTTGCGATCGCGGCCGGTCGAAGCCGGCGATGGCCTCGGCTGCGGCGCGCGGAGTTTTCTATAGATCCATCCTTCCAAGGGACGCAACGGACGCAGCCACCGGTAAAACGGCGAGTAAACCACCCGCAAACGGACGACCGAAAGAAACATGGTGATCGAAGCCCGAAACAGCGAGGAGGTCACCTTGGAACCCATCTTGTCCGTCCACTCCGTCGCCACTTCCAAAACGCTGAACCCGGCGCGTTTCAAGGACACCAGGAGATTGACGTCGAACGCCAGATCCGCAATGCGCAACGAGGCGTGGATGGCTTCCACCGCCGCCCTTCGCATGACTTTGCAAGGGCATTGCGTGTCCTTGACGTGCATCCAGAACAGCACTTCGACGATGACATGAAAGCACCTGCTGGTGACCTGCCGCACTCGGGTCTGGGCCTGGTGCAGCACGGCATCGCGCAACCAGCGCGAGCCGATGACGCAATCCGCGTCCTTCGTCCGTTTGACCAGGTCATGGAATGCGCGCGGGGGCGATGCCCCGTCCGCGTCCACATAGCCGATCAAATCCGCCAGCGGCGCGAGTTTCAAGCCTTCGATCAACGCGCCGCCCTTGCCGATCGCCTCCTTGAATTCCAGCGCGCTGATGAAGGGGAACCCGGCCGCGACGCGCTGCACCGCGCCCAGGGTGTTGTCGCGGCAACCGTTCAGGACGACGACGAGTTGGAACTTCCCCCGGTAGTGTTCCTGGAAATAGAGGCCGTAATCCCGAAGCACCGGTTCGATCCGCTGCTCTTCGTTGTACGCAGGGATCAGCAGCAAAAGACTGGGTTCGGTCACGCGTTATGAATTAGCAGAGAATCGGCCAAAATCAACTGCGCAGCTTCACGTCAGGTTCAGCTCCCGGTGGATTTCAAACTTCTCGATCCGTTTGCGCAGCGTGGCGCGCGTGATGCCGAGCAGTTTCGCGGCCTGGACCTGGTTGCCGCTGGTTTCCTTGAGTGCCTGGATCACCAGCTCGCGTTCCACCGCCGGAAGGAGCCTCAATTTGGGATCCTTGCGCGCCCATTGAAACAGCCGCCGCGCCAGCATCACCACGTCGGTCACCCCCGCCTCCGCGCCCGCGGCGGCCAGGGGCGCGGAGGCCGAAGCGCTCGAGGACACCGGAGACGCGGCGCCGGCCATTTCCATGGGCAGATCACTCAGCAAAATGGCGTCGCCTTTCGCGACGACGAGCGCGCGGCGCATCACGTTTTCCAGTTCGCGGACATTGCCCGGCCAATGGTACTGCTCGAGCGCCTTGATCACGCCCGCCGCAATGGATTTGGGCGGCGTCTGCTGGTCGCGCGCGAGTTTTTTGAGAATATAATTCACCAGCAACCGGACGTCCTCGCGCCGCTCGCGCAGGGGTGGAATGTGAATGCGCACGACGTTCAGGCGGTAAAACAGGTCCTCCCGGAATTGACGCGCGGCAACCGCTTCCTCGAGGGGTTTGTTGGTCGCCGCGATCACCCGCACGTCCACCTTGATGGCGGTGTTGCCGCCGACGCGCTCGAACGTGCCGGACTGCAATACGCGCAGAATCTTCGTCTGCGTCGCCGGCGTCATGTCGCCGATCTCATCCAGGAAAATGGTGCCGGCATTGCATTGCTCGAATTTTCCGATGCGCTGCATGGTCGCGCCGGTGAACGCGCCGCGTTCGTGGCCGAACAGTTCGCTTTCGAGAAGCTGTTCGGGGATGGCGGCGCAATTGACCGCCAGAAACGGCTGCGTCCCCCGGTTGCTGTGGTGGTAGATCGCCCGCGCCACGAGTTCCTTCCCGGTGCCGCTCTCGCCCGTGATGAGCGCGGTGGCGTCGGTGCCCGCGACCTGTCCGATCATTTTGAACACCTGTTGCATCGATTCGCTGCGGCCGACGATGCCCAGCTCGTAATCCTCGGACTCCAGCAGCGGCTGGTAGGAGACGACCTGCCGCATGTCGTGCGCGGCCTTGAGCGCCTTGGTGACGATCTCCTTGAGCTTCAGCACATCGAACGGCTTGAGCAGGTAATCGTACGCGCCGAGCTTCATCGCTTCGATGGCCGTTTGCGTGGTGCCGTAAGCGGTCATCAGGATCACGAGCAGCCGCGAATCCATCTGGCGGATGCGCCGCAGCGTTTCCAACCCGTTTATCCCCCCCATGCGGATGTCCATGAGAACCAGGTCCGGTTTGATCTTGGGAATCAGCTTCAAACCTTCCTCGCCGCTCGAGGCCGTGGTGAGCTCGACGTCCGGCGAGTCAAAAATCCGCTGGAACGAGTATTGGACGTCCGTCTCGTCGTCGATTAGCAGCAACTTGCTCATGCACTCTTAATT
Source organism: Verrucomicrobiota bacterium (assembly GCA_050013175.1). GTDB lineage: Bacteria > Verrucomicrobiota > Verrucomicrobiia > Limisphaerales > BOG-1460 > BOG-1460. The sequence continues at coordinate 2,174 of JBEKFT010000054.1, read as the reverse complement.
CTACCGCCGCGTAAAATAACGAATTGGGCCGCAGAGAACAGAGAATTCTTCACAATCAATCGTTGAATGCCGGCGGGCGGAACGCGCCCGCACCGAAGGGCTCCGGCGCGATGGCCCCGCCGCCCCGGGGGTTGCCAGGGTCATTTCATCCGATCCTTCACCCATTCCCGCGCTTCCGCCGGCGTTTTCAGATCCCCCTGCAGTTGCTTTTCCCGGAGCTCCGCCAACACCCGGCCCAGCGCGGGGCCGGGCTTCAGACCCAGGGCGATCAGATCGTCTCCGCCCAGCAGCGGAGGGCGGATTTCGGGCTGCGTTTCCAGCGCGCGCGATTGCGCCACGAGAAAATCGTAAACATCCAGGCGGCCGTGCGACCCCAGGCAGTCCAGGCGGTGCAATTCGAGCTCCAGCGGGAACGTCGGGCGCAGCAGAAGCCGGCGCAAGGTCGAGGTCCGCATGCGCGGGGCGTCCTTGAACTGCATGTGACAGCGCACGGCCTTGACGATGGTGTCGATCTGTTTCCGCGGAAACCGCAGCCGCTCCAGGATTCCTTCCGCCATGTCCGCCCCGATCTTTTCATGCTCGTAAAAATGAATGCCGCCCGTCCTGGCGTCGCGCGACGCCGTCACTGGCTTGGCGATGTCGTGCAGCAGCACCGCCCACGGCAGGGACGGATCGGCGTCCGCCGGCAGGCGGGCCAGCATCAGGCGCAGGTGGTTGAACACGCTGCCTTCCGGATGATAATCAGGGGATTGTTCGCAGTGGACCGTGGCCGCCACCTCGGGCAGAATTTCGGCCAGCAACCCGCTCTCACGAAGCAACTCCAGCCCCCGCGCCGCAGGTGTGCCGCCTGCAGCGCCGCCTTCGGAAGGCTTGTCCGAACGTCCGGGCAAACTTCCCGGAGACGGAACTTCCCAAGCGCGGGCATCGGCAGGGACAGGCCGCCGGGCGGCTGGGCCGGCTCCGCCCGGGTTGTCGGTCTGAAGCGGCGAGGGAGCGAGAAGCTTGATGAGTTCGTCCCGAATCCGCTCGGCGCTGATGGATTGGATGCTCGGCGCGTGCGCGCGCAACGCCGCGAAGGTATCCGGCTCGATATCGAAACCCAGTCGCGCGGCGAAGCGGACGGCTCGAAGCAGCCGCAGATGGTCTTCGGCGAACCGATCCGCCGGCGACCCGATCGTGCGGATGACCCTCGCCCGCACATCGGCCTCGCCGCCGACCCAATCGTGCAATTGCCGCCCCACGGGGTCGTAAAACAGGCCGTTGATGGTGAAATCGCGACGGCGCGCGTCGGCCATCGCGTCCCCGAACGTGACCCGGTCGGGGTGACGCCCGTCCCGGTAATCCGCCTCGGCCCGAAAGGTCGCGACCTGAAAGGAGCGTTGGGCCTCGACGACGATCATGACGCCGAATTTGCGGCCGACGGCGATCGTGTGCCCGAAGAGTGTTTCGACCTGCTCCGGCCGTGCAGAAGTGGCGATGTCGTAATCGCCCGGTTCCCGATCCAGCAGAAAATCGCGCACGCAACCGCCGACCCAGAACGCGGCGAACCCGGCGTCCTGCAGGCGCCGGACGATTCGGGCCGCATCCTCTCGCAGCGAATCCTTCATAAAACTCCAATTCACACCAATCCGGACCGAACCGCCGACCAGGAACGGGCCGGCTCAGTCCTGTCCCCAAATCTGTTGCAGATGTTCGACGCCGCTCCTCGCTTCCGCCGGCGAGAGCGAGGGGCTGAATTCAAACACCTTGATGCAATCGGGCTTCACCAGCGGTTTGAGCGCGGCAAAATCAACGCAGCCGGAGCCTGGCGCGCAATGATCTCTTCCCGGAAACCGGACGTCATGGATGTGGAAGCCGGCCAGCCGGTCGCGCAGCGATTCCAGGTGCATTGCGTGGTGGATGAAACCAAGGTTTTCCTTGATCTGCGCGTGCCCGGTGTCATGCCAATAAACCAGGTTGGGACCGGGGATTTCCCGGAACAGGAGGAAAAAGTCGCTGTCCACGGGCAGTTCCTCGAGGGCCTGGCGGTTTTCGACGCCGAGTTTGACGTCGAGCGCCACGGCTTCCGGCAGCACCTTCTTCAAAGACTCGATTGTGCGTTCGAAGAACGGCCCTTTCCTGGCCTCGCGTCGTTCCTCGGCCTCGGCGCAGAGTTTCTGGTATTTGGGAGTCTC
>JBEKFT010000053.1:0-7350 GCA_050013175.1 Verrucomicrobiota bacterium | reverse complement strand
CGGCTAGTTGTAACGAACGTCTATGACAACTTCGGCAGGGTGGTTGTTCAATATACGCAGGGCGACACCAACAAGGCTTGGAGCATCCTTTGGTCCGGCTGGCAAACCGTCGAACAGGACCCCGCCGGGAGCAAGCGGCGATTTTTCTACGACGACAAAACGCGGCCCATCGGTCAACAGGATGCCTTGGGAAACTTGACACAGACGTTCTATGACGGACAGGACCATGTGGTGGCGACCGTTTCCGCGCTCAACGAAACCAACCAGTTCGCTTATGACGGTAATCACAATTTGATTTACAGGATTGACCCGCTCGGCTTCACGAATCAGTTCGTTTATGACAATCAGAACAATCTGGTCCAGACCAACGACGCCCGGGGCAACCCGAGCCGGTTTGGGTACAACGCGCAATTCAGCTTGACCGGGTTCACCAATGGCGCCGGTCAATGGGTTGCATACGGCTACAATTCGGACGGTACGCTCCACACCCGCGCCGATTCCGCCGGCACAACCACGTACGGCTATGATTCCTACGGCCAGTTGAATAGCATCGCGTATCCGGGCGGCTTCGGCACCGAGGGTTTCCTCAATAGCGCCCTCGGCGACATGCTCTCCCACACTAACCCGCGGCTGTTTGTCACAAGCTTCCAATATAACCAGCGCCGGGAACTTACGAACACGATCGCACCGACAAATCTGACCGTGAGCATTACCTATGATTCTGTCGGAAATGTCCAGGCGAGGAAGGATGCTCGCGGCTTTAGCACAACCAGCACATGGAGCCCAACCCGAAAACTTCTGACCACCACGTTTCCCGCCACTCCCCAAGGCGTGCCGGTAATCACAAGCGTCTATGATAATCGCGACTGGCTCACGCAGACTCTTGATCCGTTGCAACAGCCAACGCTTTACACGAATGACCCCGCTCACAACGCGATCAGCACTACTGATCCGCTGCTCCGCACAATCCTCTTCGGATACGATGCGGACGGGAGGAAAACGGCGACCACCAATGCAATTCGTGAAGTGACGTTGCAGCAGTGGAATGCGCGCGGCGACCTGGCCAAAGTCACCGACGCGGCAACACATACCGTGCTCCGTCAATATTATGGCGCCGGAAATCAGATCATTCTCACGAACCGGAACGGCAAGCAATGGCAGTTCCAGTTCGATGGCGCCAATCGGCTGACGAACACGATTTCGCCGCTGAATCGGCAGACGCAGGTAAGCTTCAATGACCGTGGGCTGGTCTGGACCGTGCGGGAGCCTTCCGGTCAAATGACAACAAACTCCTACGATGCCCGGGGAAGGCTCACAAATCGTGTCGATGGCGTGGCCTCCACAGTTTATGCCTACGATGCGGACAATAACATGACGAACGTCGTCGAGAACGGAAAGACGAATTCCTGGGCTTTCGATGCGTATGACCGCGTTTCGTCGTATCGAGACGCCGACGGCAACGTGATCCAGTACCGCTATGACGCCAACGGAAACCTGATCAACCTGATTTATCCTGGCAATCGCACCGTCTCGTATTTTTACGACAGCCTCAATCGGCTGACGAATGTGACCGATTGGGCAAATCGCAAAACATACCTGACCTACGATCTGGCCAACCGGCTCACGAGTATCACACGACCCAACGGGAGCCAGCGAATTATCAATTATGATGCCGCAGGCGAAGTCACGAACATCGTCGAGCAGACTGCGTTGAAATATCCGATTGCATTTTCCGCCTTGAACTGGACCAATATCGGGCAGGTCGGGTGGGAATTTGCGGCTCCGCTGCCGCACGCTGCCACCCTCCCGACACGAACAATGACGTATGACGACGACGACCGATTGAAAACATTCAATGGCCAGACTGTGGTGAACGATCCGGATGGGAACATGACAACAGGGCCGCTGATGACCAACACTCTTGCAAGCTATACGTACGACGCTCGCAACAGGCTTCTGAATGCCGGCGGTATCAGCTACGGCTATGACCCAGCAGGCAATCGAACGTCAATGACCAACGGAGCAACCGTCACGACATACGTCATCAATCCGAACGCCAAACTGCCCCAGGTGCTCATGCGCATCCAGGGGGGCGTCACAAACTATTACGTGTACGGAGCGGGGCTGCTCTATCAAGTAACCGAGACAGGTGCGACCGCGACCACGCTCACCTATCATTATGATTATCGCGGCTCGACGGTGGCCCTGACGGATGACACCGGCAATATCACCGACCGCATCGAGTATTCGGCTTACGCCACCATCACCTACCGCACCGGAACAAGCGACACGCCGTTCCTGTTCAACGGGCGTTACGGGGTGATGACCGACCCAAACGGGCTGCTTTACATGCGCGCCCGGTTTTACAACCCGTATATCTGCCGGTTCGTTAACGCTGATCCGAGTGGGTTTGCCGGGGGATTGAATTTCTACGCCTACGCCAACGGAAACCCGGTAAGCTACATTGACCCGTTTGGGTTGAGAGGATTCATTGACCGACTGTCACAGTTCTTACGAGGAGTGGGCGCGACCGCTGGCGGAGCGGCGCTCATTTTAGTCAGCGAAGGACCCTGGGCGGTTGCTACCGTGCCGACCGGCGCAGTAGGCGTGACTTACGGCATTGGAAATATGGTCGCTGCATTCGCGATGGATGCGAACGACGAGCTTGCATTGCGAATGGAAGGGGCACCATCAAGCCCAGCACAAATTGGAGGGTACTTAGTGGCAGGCGAAAATGGGCAAGTGGTGGTTGGCGTCATCGAGGCGGGAATCGATGTCGCGAACACTGCAAACTCAGGGAAGTTATTGGACCGGATTAAGAGCCTAGTAGATTTTCTTGACGCTGCGAACGACATGAATACATTGTTGAATAAATACTGACGCGTTCGTGAGAACATCTGATTTAATTATTGGCTGCCTTTTTATGTTTGGCGGTGCTGTTGTTTATCTCACCAATTTTCGGAGGGCAGACCGTGAAGGCAAGATTCGAGCAAGGATCGGATTAGCCTTGGAAGTAGTGGGTGTTTTGATTGCCTTTGGGGCTTGGATTATAAATCAGATATTCTTGGGGAAATAATTGTTGCAAACTGCCGCGGTGGCGATTGTGAAGCACTGATTCCCATTGCGCCTTTCAAAGTCATCCCGATCATCCGCGAACTCACGTCGGTGGCAAATGCCACAGGTACAAAAACCTGGGGCGCATCTCGCCCCCTCTTTGGAAGCTGTGGCTGGTGGTTGCGCTCACGCCACAAAGCCATGAACCAAATCGATACTGCTGCGACCTCTGCAATATGCTGCAGCACAGGAGCAGACAGCCGCAGCCGCACGGGATTATGAACAGGCGCTACAGAACTGGATCAACTACATGAATCAACTCGTGCATTAATTCGATGAACAAGTTGAATTTGCCACGTATTGGTGCCAGCCAGCCGCTTTTATGAATGGATATCCTCCACCGCAGATGGTCGTAATCGTAACATACGAGGTTGCCAAGATTTGTACGGCACTCGAACACATTCACGCACAAAGGCGGGAAATGGCAATCGAGCAGCTCGAACAGGGGCTGGATATGAGCGTAATGTATCTTGACGACATGCTGAAGAAGGCTCAACCGGCTGACCAGAAGACTCTGAGAATAGCACTGAAGGCCATCCGTATGCACTGGCGTCGTCATCCCCGTCAAATCGGAGGCCGGCAAGATCGGGTCCAGTCCAAATGAAGTCCAAGACACTGCTCGGAAAATCCTTGAAGAGCTTGGAGATTAAATGGAAAAGACGAGTGTGGCATGATAGGGCTACGAGGCGGGGCGCCGGGTGCGTTGTTGGCGGCGGAATAGTTTCTCATAGTTACGCTTTATCCTGGTGGCATACAGGCTTATTTGAAGGACAACCAATCTTCAGCCGTTGCCTTTGTGGACTCAATCTTTATTATGCCGTGACTTATTGCACAGGAATGTTTTGGTTTGTATGCTTCGATTTGTCAAAGAACTCTACCTTACCGAGTTCACGCTCTCATTCAGAGCGGGTGGTAGTTCGTGGACGCCTCGCATTAACGCGGGGAAAGGAGTTGCCTTTATTGCGATCATCGAGTGGGTAATCTCCTTGACCATCACGGCGTGGATCGAAATCTGTCTCGGAACCAGGTTTTTCTTTATCGGCATCGATCGATGGGCAATTGGAATTGCCTTCTTGGTGGTTTGTTTCGCAAATCACTATGTCTTGGTTATGCGAGGTTATGGGATTCGGTTTGAGCGTGAATTTGACACTCTCGACAAATCCAGAAAACTTCTTCTTCGTGCAAGTTGTAGAGTGATGGAACTGGCCACGGTAGCGTTCCTAATTTGCTCAGTTTATGTCACCGGGAGCTTTTGGACAAGCACTGGGAGCGGACTGATTGGACACGGCCTCAGGCCGAACAGATCCTGCGGCGCATGGACGGCGTGCTGGAACTGTTGCCCCGAGCGCAGAAGCAGGCCCATGAGAGGATCATCGGCGCTCGCCAGGTGCCCAACGGCGAGAAGATCCTGAGCCTGTATGAACCGGAGGTGCGGGTGATCGTTCGAGGCAAGGCCGGAGCCGAGGTGGAATTTGGCAACACGGTGTTATTGGGTGAGAACCGGCAAGGGGTCATTTTGGATTACGAGATCTTCCGGCAATCGGCTCCGGCTGACAGCCAGATACTGTTTGGCAGTCTGCTGCGAGTACGCGAGGGGACGGGCCGCGACGTGGGGGGCAGTGGTGAGCGATCGTGGCTTTTTCAGTGCTTCCAACAGTCGCACGCTGCGCGAGGGGAACACGTTCGACGCGTTGTGTCCGCGACCGCCGGCGGTCCTGCGAGAGAGAATGAAAGAGGAGAAGTTCGCGCGGTTGCAACGCCGCCGGGCTCAGACCGAGGGGCGGATCGGCATTCTCAAGCGCAACCTCCTGGGCCGGCCAATGAGAGCCAAAGGGTTTGAACATCGGGAACTGGCGCTGGCCTGGGGCGTGTTGACACACAACCTGTGGATGCTTGCCCGGATGAGGAAAACTAAACGGAAGATTCAGCCGCTGCAGCAAGCGGCGTAGCGGGCGCCCGCTGGCTTTCTATTCGTGAGAACCACCGAAGAGGTGTCTCCAGAATTGGGTGTTAAGGAGCTTTCAGACCCCGGAATGTGAATAACTCCCCAACCACACCCGAGCCAAGCCGCCGCCGCCAAGCCGATTTCAGAAACACCTACTTTGGGGACAGGCTCATCAGTAGGGACGAGGCCGTCCCACCCCTGCCCGCGGTTCATGGTCCCAATGCGCGCCCAATTATTGGATTGGAGGCTTTCCATGCCCGAGGCGGCGCTGGCAGGCCAGCCGGTCAACGAACTGGCGTCGGACTTGCTTCCTTTTTCAGTCAGGATCCGCGGGCTAAGCCATTGCGGCTGAACTGCGATCCGCGACCGCTCTGAAAATGAATCGATATTATGCACAGACACGCGATTAACCCGATAGCTCCATGGTTTATCGCGATGGAAGAATTGGGGGAATTCATCGGGATCCGCTTTGGGCGCCTTGCTCCCGGCGCGACCGAGCCCGAGTGGATGTTTCTTGCTCACACCAAATTCGACGGGATCGGCGGCCTGGCGGAGATTCTCAGGCGCAGAGGCGCGAAGGTGGAATCGCTGCCTCAAATCAAGCACCCGGCAGACCCGTCCTGGTTCTCGCTGCTGCGCGCATTGCCGAGGTTCCTGAGTCGGCGTCGCCGTGTGAAGTGGGGTTTTCCGGGAAGGGGGTCCGGCCAGAGCGACAGTTTGAAGCCTCCGACGGCGGTGGCCTGGCATCTATTTGATGAGCGAGTCACAGATCAAATCCGGAGTGTTTGCGGGGATGCGGAGGTCACGGTCAACTCGTTTTTGTTGAAGCATCTGACCCAGGCGATCCGCCCTTTTCTGAAGGACCAATCCTCGGTGGTTCCCTGGATGATTCCGGTGAACATCCGGGGCAAGGTGGATTGCGGGCGCGACACGGCGGTTCACACGAGCTACGTCGGTGTCCGGGTGCAATCTTACGAAATGGTGCACGACGTTCATCGAAACGTTTATGCCGCATTGCGCAGTGGAGAACATTGGGCGAACTGGCAGATGTATTTCCTGGGGCGATTCATCACCGCGGGAATGCGGCGAGCTCTCATCGCCACCGGGTTGGGCGCGTCCCAATGGAACCTGGGGGCGTTTTCGAATCTGGGCGATTGGGACCGCGAGAAAGAAATCACTCAGGAGGACTGCCAGGGTGGATGGCTTTTTTGTCCGCCGGTCCTTCGCATCATGCCGATCGGCGCCGGCTGTGTCACGTTTCAAAACCGTCTGAGCCTGACGATTCAGGCTCACGCGAGCCTCACCACGAACCCGGCAGTCTGCAAACTGTGGGTGGCGAATTGGGTGAAGGAAATCGAGAGGGACCTGGCGGGCGTGTGGGAACCGGAGGCCGCCAGCATCGAGGTGCTGGCCTAGAATTTCAGGGTGCCCGGCCAGTTCAGGGCCTGGTTGAAGAGGTATTCCGGTTCGTTTCCAATGTCATCGGCGGATGGAAGACGTCTGCCTGTCTCAAATCCGGACAAGAAACGCCCGCCGGGGCGAATCCCGGCAATGACTTCCCGGGCTGCCCGCTCCGATTCCTCGCGGGTATTCTTGTTCGTTGGCTCGAGAAATGTTATGAAACCCATGCACGACTGCCTCTTTGGGTTGAGGAAATCAACCGGGCAGCCATCATTTAGAAACAGAATGACCACCCAGAATGCCACAGCAGACGGCGTTTCCGGCGCCACATACGAGATGAAGGATTCCCTGGTGTTCGGCCAAACCAGCCAGGGAACCGAAATCCACGCCACGCTGCTGCGGTTCACGCGCTTCCTGGTGGCATTCGAGATTTACAGCCCCACCCTCATCCTGCGCACTTCGGAGGTGCTCAGTGACTTCAGAATCGTGCTCCGCGACCGGACGATTTACTCAGGTCGTGCCGTCATCCGGACCCTGGTCAGTACCGGACTGGCGACGATCTGCGAAGCGACCCTCAACGAGGACTCCTGGATGGACGTGGAGTTTACCGCCGAGATGATCGACGATGGCAGGCTCGAAAACGAATTCACCAGCTTCGTGCAGGAATGGCAGAAGCATTACCGGGTCGTGCCCGAATTCAAAGTGGTCACGGCGGACATGCAGAGCTATCTCTCGGACTTGCGCCTCTGGCTCGAACAGGTCGAACTCGAAATTCGCTCCTCTCCTTCACTGGATCGGAGTCAACTTGAGCGTGACGTGATCGGCAAACTGGCCAACCCCATCGTCCGTTCGATCGATGCGTTCATCGAACGGTTCGAATCGATTGCCGG
>JBEKFT010000052.1:0-7369 GCA_050013175.1 Verrucomicrobiota bacterium | reverse complement strand
CGATCCTTGAAAAACTCGCCCGCTGCCGACGTCGTCTGGAGCAAGTCCAACCGGGCTGCACGAAGCCAAAGTGCCGAAAAACCGCCGAAACGAATGTGTAGTTATTTGCGGGACACTACACTAGCCTCGGGTCCATGAGCATCGTCACGAAAACGGGCGATAAAGGCACGACGGCCCTGATGTACGGGCGCCGGGTCATGAAATGCCATCCTCAGGTCGAAGCGTGCGGCGCGGTGGACGAACTCAACTCCGCGCTCGGTTTCGCGCGGGCCACCGCCGGCAGCGCCAGCGCGCGTGAAAACATCCTGGCCATCCAGAAGGAACTGGTGAATCTCATGGGCGAACTCGCGGTCGCGTCCGAAGACCTAGAGCGCTACATCAAAGACGGCTACTCGTCAGTCACCCCGGACATGACGTTCCGGCTGGAGCGCCAGGTTTTCGAGCTGGAAGCCGGTCACGATTTTTTCGCGGGCTGGGCCATGCCGGGAGCGAACGTGCATTCCGCCGCGCTGGACGCCGCGCGCTCGGTCTGCCGCCGCGCGGAAAGGAGCGTCGCCGCGCTCCAGCAGGACGGGCAGCTTCGCAACGCCGAAGTCCTCATTTATCTGAACCGGCTGTCCGACCTGCTCTGGCTGCTGGCGCGAAAGGCGGAGACGCCCGCCGCCGGGGCCTGACGCCGGGAGCCCGAACCGCAGGAACGCCGGATTCATCCGTTTGGACGCAGTAGAAATAACATTCAACATTCAACATTCAACTCCGAACATGGAAGTTGAATGTTGGTTGTTCGATGTTTGGTTCCCCTCACACAAAAAATCTGGCGGCCTCCGCCCGCTGCGGTTAAAACGGAGGCGTCGGATGTGACCGTACACCATGGCCAAGCTCGTTTTCGACATCGAAACCTCCGCGCTGCCGCTCGATCAATTCGACGAGGCACAACGCGAATACCTTTTCCGGGAGTCCGGGAAAATTGCCGACGAGGCCGCGCGCGCCGCGCGCCACGCTGAAATCCAGCAACAGTTCAGTCTCTGGCCCTTGACCGCCCGCATCGTCTGCATCGCCATGCTCAACGCCGACACGCAGCGCGGACAGGTGCTGTTCACCGCGGAGGATTACGAGGAGGAAGCCGGCGAAGCCGGGCCGGTCGAGTTCGTCCCGTGCGCGGACGAGGTCGAGATGCTCACTGCGTTCTGGGATGTGGCGAAGCATTACGATGCAATCGTGACGTTCAACGGACGCGGTTTTGACGTGCCCTTCGCCTATCTCCGATCAGCGTTGCTGAACGTGCCGGTCACGCGCAAGGACTGGCTCGGTTACCGCTTCCAGACCGAGCCTCATTGCGACCTGGCCGAGCAATTCACCTTCTACGGCGTCAGCGGCCGCGACGGCGCCGCGCGCCGGTTCAACCTGGACTTTTACTGCAAGGCCTTCGGCATCGAATCGCCGAAAAGTCACGGCGTCACCGGCATGGATGTGGGCGCGCTGCTCGCCGAGGGCCGGTTCCGTGAGATCGCCGAATACTGCCTGCGCGACGTGAAAGCGACGGTGCTGCTTTACCAGATCTGGCGGGAGCGGCTCGCGGGAATCAAATAAATGCAGAACGCAGAAGGCAGAAGGCGGGACGGAGACGGCAGCGGCCGGACGGCGGAGGAATTCACCCTGGTGTGTTTTGCGCTCAATGAGGAGGCCGCTCCGTTCAGGAGGCTCGGCGACCGCGGGCCGAAGGCCGGGATCCTGATCACGGGAATGGGGAGGCGGAACGCCGAACGGTCGTTGCGCGCGTTTTTGGAGCGCAGGCGGCCGGACCGCATTTTGAGTTGCGGCTTCGCAGGCGGCTTGAACCCGCCGCTGAAGGCCGGCACGGTCGTGTTTGCCGCCGAAAACAATCCCCGGCTGGAAGCGGGGATGGCCAAGGCCGGCGCCCGGCGGGTCCGGTTCCATTGCGCGGACCGCGTCGCCGCGACCGCCGTCGAGAAGCACGCGCTGTGGCAGGCCACCGGCGCGGATGCGGTCGAGATGGAATCCCAAGTGCTCGGCACGGTTTGCGCCGAATCGGGAATCCCCTTTGCGATCGTCCGCGTGATTCTGGACACGGCCGGGGAGGACCTGCCGCTGGATTTCAGCCGGCTGATGACTCCGGATCTGCGCATGAGCTACGGCAGGCTGGCCTGCGCGCTGCTGGAGTCGCCGGGAAAAATCGGCGCGCTGCTGGCGTTGCAAAGACGAAGCAAGGCCGCCGCCGAAGCGCTGGCCCTCGCCCTCGCCGGCGTCATCGAGGCGTAACCCCGGCGGAGGCCGGTGCGGGGCCGGCCGCGGACGCTTCCTTCACCTGCTGGCTGTAGCTGATCAATCCTGCGCCGATCATGATGAGGACCACTCCCGCCCATCGCAGCGCCGAAACACGCTCATCCAGAAACCAGACGGCCGCAACGGTGGCGAAGACGAAGCTTAAACCGGTGAGCGGCCAGAGAAAGCTGATGTCGCTCCGGGACATGAGGATCAGCAGGCAGGCGAAGAACAGGGCTTCGAACAACACTCCGAGCAGGATCTGAGGGTTCGTCGCGCCGGCCTTGATCACCCTCGCCACTTCGCCGGCCGAGACCGCCTTCACGGTCCCGATCCGGGACATGCCCTTCTTCAAGAGGACGACTCCCGTGGATTCGAAGGCCAGTCCGATAAGAAGAATCAACAGCAGTTTTAACATGGTTGTTTCCTGTCTTGGCAAGCGCGCGCTTGCCGGGTTCCCGCAGCGCAGGTGCGGCTCCATGCCGGCCGGCGGGCCGCACGCGGTTCGGCATCCGCAGAATGCCGATCGGCGCTACAAATCGCCGTAACGAATCAGTTGGATGCCGAGCCGGCCGATCTGCTCCTTCACGCGGGGGCTGATCAAGGCATCGAACTCGCGCTTAAAGTTGTCGAGGGAGGGGTGCGAGTAAAGCTCCGAATCACCGGCAGGCAGGCGCGGCAGCAGCTTCAAGAGGTGGGCTTCATCCACCCGCGAGTCCTGCAGCAGGCCGAACACGGCGCGCGTGTGACGGATCCCGCGCCGCCGGAGCGGGCCGCGGGCGCGCCCGGCCAGAAAAAGATAGATCAGGGCGTGTGTGGCGCGGTAAGCCCAGCGCCCGCCCGCCAGCCGGGCGCTCATCCAAAACCGGTCGCGGGTCAGGCGCAGGCGCCGAATCCCCAACTGGTCCGCATCCTGCATCAAAATCCGGAACACCACGGGGTGCAGGTGCAGGTGCAGATGGCCGTTGACGTGATCGAGAGGCAGGCCGGTTGCTTGAAACGCCCTGAACTGGGCATGGATCTCCGTCCGCAATTGTTCGCGCAGACTGCGGCGGAAAAAATAACGGAGTCCCGCGCGCACGGGGTTGTCGGTGAATTCCCCCCGATCGTTCACCAGACCGGGGATGCGTTCAGGCGCGCAGGCGGAACGGCCGCACAACAACGCCAGGTGCAGCCCCACCCCGAGCCGCGGATTCCGGCGGGCGAGCATCACGGCTTCGGGAGCGTCGGGCTCGTTCACCATCAGGCTGGCGCTCGTCAGAATCCCCTCGCGATGAGCGTTGACGACGGCTTCGTTGACCGGACGCGACCGGCCAAAATCATCGGCGTTGACGATGAGGCGGCGTTTCATCGCCCATTGTCGCAGGCCGATGGCCGAAGAGGATCCGGCCATGCCGGCTGGTTCACACCATGGGCAAGGGGCGGAGGGAAACCGGGAATGCCTTCAAGCGCCATAATTGGGCGCCACGGCGCCCGAAACCAGGCGGTACCAGGTGCGGAAAATCAGCAGGAACTTCTGGCCCTTGTTCAGGCGCGTGAGTTCGGGGCCGAAGACGTCGAACCGCTGGCGTTCCAGCTTGCGCAACAGCCGCCAATACACGGATCCCATCAGTTCGGCCGCCATCATGGCGCGGCGGTCTTCGTCCGGGAGGGTATCGCGGGCCAGTTCATAAAAGCGGCGCGCATGCGCGGCCACGCTGGCGGCCAATTCGCAGAACCGCGGAGAGTACTCATTCCCGAGGATTTCCTCCTCGCGCACCTGGCAGCGGGCAAGATCCGCGAGGGGAAGATAAATCCGGCCGCGCTCCGCGTCCGTGCGAACATCGCGCAGGATATTCGTCAGTTGCAACGCCTTGCCGAGATACACCGCGTAGTCGCGGCAGGCGGCATTCCGGTAGCCGAAAATCTCGATGCTGAGCAATCCGACAACCGACGCGACACGGTAGCAATACAGATCGAGCTGCTCGTAACTGGCGTACCGCCGGATGTCGAGGTCCATTTCCACGCCGCGAATGAGTTCATCGAAATGCTCGAAGGGAAGGCGGTATTGCCGGAGGATCGCCTGCAGTTCCCGGTTGACCGAGAGTTGCGGAGTCTCGTTCCCGAACGCCCGGCGCACGTCGGCGCGCCACACGGCCAGTTGTTCCCGCCGCCGTTCCACCGGGACTGATTCGTCGTCGGCAACGTCATCCACCTCGCGGCAGAACGCATAGAGGGTGGACATGGCGTCCCGTTTGATCCGGGGAAGCAGGACAAACGCGAGCGCCAGGTTGGAAGCGCTTTTGCGCGTAATCGTCCGGCACTCTTGCATGAATCACATCGGGGTGTGCGGCTGCTCCCCGGTGCGAATCGGCGGCAGGCCGCCGGCTTCGGCCAACGTTGGGTTCCGCGGGCGTTCCCGCCGCCGCCGCCGGTGGCGTTTGCGGGAGAAAAACCAACCGGTTTTGGGCGCTTCCGGCGTGACGTCCGGCGTCGGCGCCGGAGCAGGCCGGTGCGGGTGGAAATGGTGGTGCGCGTGGGGGCGGGAACCGGGTTTGCGGATAAAGGCCGCCCAGATGAAAACCACCAGGCTGACCGCCAGCAAACTGCCGATGATGATGAAGATTCCGGGGTCAAACGGAGTGCTGGGGAAAAGATCCTCAAGAGTGACCCCGTCCGCGTCTGCAAACCACACCTGATTAGATATCATGAACCATTCTCCTTTCCTGCCGCGAGTGTCTTGTCTTCTTCATCGTCCGTCGTGGCGCTGATGTTCAACCGCTGCATCCGGTAACGCAACGCATGCCGGCTGAGCTTGAGTTGTTCGGCGGTCCTGGTCAAGCTGAAATGGTTTCGCGCAAGCATCCCGCCGATCAACTCCCGCTCGAAGTTGGCGAGCAATTCGTCCAGCGATTCGTTGCCGCCGGCCTTGGGGGCCGTAATTTTGTGCAGTTGCGACTCAAGCTGAAAATCGGGCAGGCTCGATGCCTGGATCTCGCCGGCTTTCTCGAGGATCAACGCGCGCTCGATGACGTTCTTGAGCTCGCGCACGTTGCCGGGCCAATGGTGCGCGAGCAACTCCTGGCGCGCCGCGCACGACAACGACTTCACCCGCCGGGTCATTCCCGCGGTGAAAAGTTTGAGGAAATGGTTGGCCAGCAATACAACGTCTTCCCCGCGCTCCCGTAGCGGCGGCAGTCGAAGCTGCACCACGTTCAGCCGATGGAACAGATCCTCGCGAAACTGCCCCTCGCGGATGGACTGGATGATGTCCCGGTTCGTCGCCGCCACGAGCCGCACGCTGACGCGCAACTCCTGGGTTCCGCCCACGCGGCTGAAACTTCCGTCCTCCAGAAATCGCAGCAGCTTGGCCTGCAGAGGCCGGCTCATGTCCGCGATCTCATCCAGAAAGATCGTCCCGCCGTCGGCTTCTTCCACGCGGCCGGCTTTCTGTTTCACCGCGCCGGTGAACGCCCCCTTTTCGTGGCCGAACAACTCGCTTTCCAGAAGTGTCTCCGGAATGGCCGCGCAGTTGATGCGCACATAACTGCCCTTGCTCCGCCCGCTCAGGCTGTGTAACGCGCCCGCCACGAGTTCCTTTCCCGTCCCGCTTTCGCCGAGAATCAGCACCCGGGCGTCGGTGGGCGCAACGGTTTGAATCAACTGCCGGACCTCGCGTATCGCGGGCGATTCGCCCACGATGTCTTCGAGCCGCCAAGCCTCGCCCGCGCGCGCGCGCAAGCTCGCGTTTTCCCGCAACAGACGATGGCGCTCGGCGCAGCGCCCGACTGCATGCAGCAGCTCCTCGGGGGCAAATGGCTTGGCCAGGTAATCCACAGCCCCAGCCTGGATGGCCTCCACGGCCAGCTTGGGCGTGGCATATGCCGTCATCATCAGCACCGGCAGCTCCGGACGCTGGCGCCGCACCTGACCCAGGAAATCGTACCCGCTCATCCCCCCCAGCCGGGCGTCGGTGATGACCATGAAGAACTCCTCGCGCTCCAGACGAGCCAAACCTGCTTCGGCTGACTCGACCGCCTCCACGGCATATCCCTCGTCCGCCAGGACGGTCCCGAGGGAAAGGCGCATATTCTTCTCGTCATCCACGACGAGCACGGGCGGCAGGGAGGTTTTCACAGGCTGGGGGCGTAGTGGCGGTGCGACGGAGCCATGGGGCGTTGCATCACTCCGGTATTCCGATGCTCCAGCGTTCTCATGTTGTTTCCGACCGCGATGTCCGCGCCGGCTTCTCCAGGCGGACCACCGCTTTCGCAGGTAATAATAGAGTAAACCGCGTGCCTTGTCCAAGCGTGGATTCGACACGCACGGTACCATCATACAGGTCCATGTTATGTTTGACAATGGCAAGGCCCAGCCCGGTGCCTTTCTCCCGAGTCGTGTAGTACGCCTCGAAAACCCGCTCCAGTTTGTCCGGTGGAATGCCGGGACCGGTGTCGGCAATCACAATCTCTATCGAGAAATCCACCCGGCAACGCGCCGTGACGGAGACGTCCCCGCCGCCGGTCAGCGCCTCCCGCGCGTTCTGCAAGAGGTTCACCAGAATCTCGGAGAGATGCCGGCGCTGCATGAACAACGGCGGCAACGGCTGCTGGTAGCGCCGCTCCACCCGGATGGCGTAGCCCGCACCGGACGGGAACACCTGCGCAATGGCCGAATCCAGCTCCTCCGCCACCGCGAGTTTCTCCAGGCGGCCTTCACTCAACTGGGCGTAGCCCATGATTTGGGTCACAATCCGGTCCGATCTCTCAACCTCCTCCCGGATGATGTCGATTTGGCCGGCCACATCGTTCCTGCCCTGTTTCAATGCCCGCTGCAGGGAAAACACGGCGTTGTTGATGATCGCGAGCGGATTCTTGATCTGATGCGCAAATTCGGCCGCGAGCCGGCCCGCCGAGCGCAACTGGCGTTCGCGCACCTCGAATTCCCGGGCTTCATCCAGGGCTTGCCGTTCGCGCTCGGCCAATACCTGCACGCCGTAGCAACACGCGGTCAGGAGCCACAATACAGCCAGATGCGGAAGATAGGGTCCGGTCCCCGTGTCCCGGTTTTCCGTGTCGTACGGCAGCTCCGTCGCCCGTGACCAGGG
>JBEKFT010000051.1:0-7425 GCA_050013175.1 Verrucomicrobiota bacterium | reverse complement strand
GTGTCGGAAGCCGATGTGCCTTCGCTTGAATTTGGACAGCCGATTCACATTTCCGGCAAGGCATTTCCCGGCAAGGATTTTGTCGGCACGGTGGACAAAATCGGCGACACGATGGACCCGGCCACGCGCACCGTCAAAGTTCGCGGCGTGGTTGCCAATCCGGACAAGCTGCTCAAGGCGGAAATGTATGTGACGGTGGAAGTGGTGCAGGCGGCGGACAAACTGGCTGCCGCTGGTGTGGAAATTCCGGCCTCGGCGGTTTTCATGATGGACAACCAGTATTACCTGTTTATTGAAACGGCCCCCGACCACTTCCGGCGCCAGCTCGTGAAAGTCGGAACGGAACAGGACGGCAAAACTCCGGTGTTTGAAGGCATCACCGCCGGACAAAGGGTCGTGACCGGCGGCGCACTGTTGTTGCAGTCAATCGTCAATCCCGCCGACTGACATGTTCAGCAAACTTACCGCCTATGTCCTGCGCCATCGGCCGGTGGTGGTGGCGTTGCTGGTCGTTTTTATCCTTGCCGGCATCAACGCCTACGAGCATCTGCCAGTGGAGGCGTATCCCGACGTCAGCAACCTGCGGGTGCAGGTCCAAACCCTCTGGCCGGGACATGCGGCGGAAGAAGTCGAGCAACAGGCGACCATTCCGATTGAAGCCGTGATGAATGGCGTGCCCCAGCGGCTTTCCATGCGCTCGATTTCGCTGTTCGGCCTGTCCCAAATTTCTTTGATCTTTGAGGATAATGCCGACCCCGTGGCGGTCCGCAACCTGGTCAGTCAATTGTTGGGCACCGTCACCCTGCCGTCCGGCGCGCAGGCCAGTCTTTCGCCCGACGCCACTCCCATCGGCGAAATTTTCCGCTACACGTTGCGCGCGCCGCCGGGTTTTCCGCCGGAAGAACTCCGCGCGACTGAAGACTGGGTCGTGGAAAAGAAATTCCGGTCCGTGCCGGGCGTGGTGGACCTCAATCCTTTCGGTGGGCTGACCAAGCAATATCAGGTGCTGGCGGATCCGGCCAAACTGAAATCCTATGGCCTGAATTTGCAACAGGTCTTCACCGCCCTGCAAAACGGCAACGTCAACGCCGGCGGTGGTTACGTGGAACACGGCGCGCAACTTTACGTCGTGCGCGGGCTGGGGTTGATCAAAAATATTGATGACATTCAAAACATCGCGGTGGTCACCGTGAACGGCACGCCCATTCTCATCAAGGACATCGGCCAGGTGATCATCGGCCATGCGACGCGGCTGGGCCGGGTCGGCCGGACGGATTCCGCCAACGGGAAAATCACCAGCGACGAGGATGACGTTCCTGAAAACATTGTCATCATGCGGCGCGGCGAAAACCCGACGGTGGTGTGCCAGCGCGTGGAGCAGATGTATGACGAGATTAACGCCCATGATCTCCCGCCGGGCGTCAAGCTGGTGATGTATTACGACCGCACCGCGCTGGTGGACCGCACGGTGCATACGGTTCACAAGAATTTGCTCGAAGGCATCGCGCTGGTGCTGACGGTGACGCTGCTGTTTCTGGGCCTGGGCAACTGGCGTTCCGCGCTCGTGGTGGCGCTGGCCGTGCCGGTTTCGCTTTTGGGCGCCTACATGCTGCTGGATTTGCGCGGCATCCCGGCCAACCTGATTTCCCTCGGCGCGATTGACTTCGGCATCATCGTGGACGCGTCGGTGGTGGTCATGGAAAACCTGCTGCGCATTCTCCACGAAAGAAAAGGCAAATTGCGTTCCCTGCCGCGGGCGATCACCGAAGCCGTCACCCAAATGGGGCGCCCCATCCTGTTCTCAAAAATCATTCTGGTGACGGCGTTCATTCCGCTTTACACCCTGCAGCAGGTGGAGGGTCGCATCTTTAAACCGATGGCCTGGACGCTCACCTTTGCCTTGATCGCCGGCACGGTTTTCGCGATGTTGGTTGTGCCGGTGCTGGCCACCTTCGCCGTCAAGGGTGGAAAAATTGCCGGGCACGAATCCTGGATCGTGCAGTGGTTGCTGTGCATTTATCGTCCGGCACTGGGCTTCGCCATGAACTCGCGCCGGCTGGTATTTGCCGGTGCCGCGGCGTTGCTGGTGATGGGCGGCATGGTTCTCCATTTTGTGGGTTCTGAATTCTTGCCGAAACTGGATGAAGGCGATTTGTGGGTGCGGACGTTCCTGCCCCAATCCATTTCACCCTCGGAAGCGGCCCAGATCACGCACAAGGTCCGCCTGCTGCTGGCTTCCTTTCCCGAAGTCCGGTATGTCGTGAACCAGGAAGGAATGCCCGATGACGGCAGCGACGTCAACGGCTGGGACACCTCGGAATACAGCGTGGGTTTGATCCCGCGCGAGCACTGGACCACCGCCCACGACCGTGAAGCGCTTTGCAACGCGATGGCGCGCAAGCTCGGCGAAATTCCCGGCATCCAAACCCAGTTCAGCCAATACATCGAAGACAACGTGGATGAAGCCGTCTCGGGCGTGAAGGCCAATCTGGCCATCAAGTTATTCGGTCCTGATTCCTTTACGCTGCAAAAGTTGGCAGACCAGATTGTGGACGTGGTCAGCACAGTGCCGGGTGCGGCGGATATCGGCACCGAACACCTCACCGGTCAGCCGCAAATCCAAATTACCGTGGATCGCGCGGCGATTGCTCGTTATGGTCTGTCCATGGCGGACATGCAAAACATCGTTGCTACCGCGTTGGGCGGCCAGGCGGCGACCCAGGTGCTTGAAGGCGAACGGAGCTTCGATCTGGTGGTGAAGATGGCACCGCATTCCGTCGCTGATGTGGAATCCATCCGTAACCTCCCGGTGTTCGGCTCCAATGGCGAGCGGTTGACCCTGGGTGATCTGGCGACGGTGAAAGCCGAAGCCGGCATGGCGCGAATCTACCGCGAGGAAAATGAACGCCGGACGGACATTAAACTCTCCGTGCGCGACCGCGACATGGGTTCTATGGTGGCGGACGCGCAACGCGTGCTGGCGGCCCAGGTGAAACTCCCGTCTGGTTACCGGATCGTCTGGACCGGCGCGTTTGAAAATGAGCAGCGTGCCGAACGCCGGCTGGCCATCATCTTTCCCGTCACGCTCCTGGCGATTTTCTTCCTGCTGTTCGTCACGTTCAACTCATCGTCCTTCGCCACGCTGATTCTGCTGAACTTGCCTTACTCGGCGGTTGGCGGCATCCTGGCGTTGCCGCTGGCGGGATTGAACCTTTCGGTGGCGGCGCTGGTCGGTTTGGTCGCGCTGTTTGGCATCGCCATCCAAAACAGCGTGATCCTCGTCTCTCGCATCCACGAATTGCGGCGGTCAGGTTTGGGAATGGCGGCAGCGATCCGGGAAGGTGCGGCGTCGCGCGTGCGGCCGATGGTGATGACCGCGCTGATGGCCATGCTGGGGTTGTTGCCGGCGGCGATTTCCACCGGTGTCGGCGCGGAAACCGCGCGTCCGTTCGCCGTGGTCATCATTGGCGGATTGTTCACCGGCACGGTGATGACGCTGTTTGTTGTGCCGCTGCTGTATCCGTATTTTGAGAAAAAATCCGTGGAGGCGCACTGACATGAAACTCATTCTTGCCATCATTCCGCCGGAACATTTCAATCAACTTCTGGATGACCTCGATGAGCAGCATCTGCCGGGCCTGACAGTTTCCGAAGCGCGTGGCTTTGGCCAGAACGACCGGGATTTCACGGATGTGGAACTGCCGCCAAAGCTGCGCGTGGAAATCGCCTGCTTGGACGAGGAAGCGGAAACCATTATGAATGCCATTTACAAAAGCGCCCACACCGGCCAGCGCGGCGACGGGAAAATTCTTGTGCTGCCTATCACCGATGCCCTCCGCATCAAGACCGGCGAACGTGGCACGGCCGCGCTGGGACCGACTCAGACAGCTTCCGAAGATTCCAAGGTGTCACTTTGAATTCACCCGCTTT
The DNA here is from genome assembly GCA_050013175.1 of Verrucomicrobiota bacterium. Taxonomy (GTDB): domain Bacteria; phylum Verrucomicrobiota; class Verrucomicrobiia; order Limisphaerales; family BOG-1460; genus BOG-1460. The sequence continues at coordinate 3,495 of JBEKFT010000051.1, read as the reverse complement.
CGTTCGCCCGCCTGGAATCACTGGTCTTGAACGGCGGCAAATCATTCCGATCCAGCCGCATCCCGGTGGCATGGTTCCGGCACAAGCGGCAAAAGGTTTCTTCGGCGAAACTCATTCGGCGGGCGGACAGGGACATGAGCGACCACCGGCGGTAAAGCGGCTTGGGCCCCAGGGGACGCATTTTCAACGAGCCTTGGCTGAGTTCTTGTCCCAACGTCCATGGGGACATGACGGAAACGCCGAGGTCCAATTTTACCATCGCGATGATCGCGGCCGTGCTGCCCATCTCCATCGCGGCGCCCGGCACGATGTGGAGACGCCGGAAATAGCTTTCCAACATCTGTGCCGTCAGGCTCGATCGCTGATAGATGATGAACTGCTGGTTGCGGATTTCCTCGAGCGTGATCGGGCGTCCATCCATCCATGGGTGCGTGCGCGCGAAGACGAACATGAGTTCATCCCTGAAAATGGGGCGGAGCGTCAATCCGGTCGGATTGGACGGGGTCATCCCCAGCGCCACGTCCACCTTGCTTTGGTGAAGCAAGTCGATCAACTGCGGTGTGTCGCCCGATTCGACGCGCAGTTCGAGCGAGAGATGGTTTCTCCTCAATTCACGGATGACTCCCGGCAGGATGTGTTCACATGCCGCGTGAGTGGCTCCGATGCGAAGGCGGCTCTGGCCCCATTTGCCAAGATGCCGGACGGCTTCCGCGGCGGAATCCAGCGCGGCAAGAGGGCCTTGAATCTGCGCCAGGAGTTGTTCGCCGGCGTGATTCAATACCATCCGCTTTCCGACCCGTTCAAATACCTGCATCCCCAGGTCGGTCTCCAGGGATTTGATGCTGTGGCTGATGGCCGAAGGCGTCAGATGCACCTTCCGGGCTGCGGCGACAAGGTTGCCGCTTTCAGCCACGGCGCAAAACACTTTCAATACCCGCGTTTCCATCCGGTGTTCAGGATTCCAGGTTCGCGTGGATCTTAAGGCAGCAGCCGGGTCGGTTATAATCAGGGGAAGAGTGCGCGGTTTCCATGCCAGCGGTTCAGCAAATCACGCGCCCGGTGGCAGAAACCTGCCGCCAAATTCCTCTGGAGTCACCTAAAAACCGGGAACCACCCGTCCGTGCAGTCTCAGACGCTCCGCGCAAAACGTCTCTCCATCTGAGACTTGCACGTGAGGGCAGTTGCTCACTGTTGATGGAAATTTTTTCATCAGAATATGCACGTACGATGGTGCCGAGGAGCAATCTCATCGGGCTGAACCCGGGATTTGTGCCGGGAAATGTGCTGCTTGGATAAAATCACGCAAGCAATCCATTAATATCTCATTAACATATTTGTTTTATACATAAATAACATGTAAATACTTCCGGTTTAAAATTTTGTAACATGTTCATCCACTGTTGGTTGTGTGAGTATCAAGGAGCGATGGCATCACCGGTGCTTAGAGCAGTCAACCGAATGGCAAACCGCGATCGCAGAGGCACGTGAGCCCATTCCAAAGCAAAATGAAAAAAATCGAAGCCATCATAAAGCCATTCAAGGTCGAGGAAGTTAAGGACGCTCTGGCAGAAATTGGAATCGAGGGGATGACGGTAACGGAAGTGCATGGATTTGGGCGCCAGAAAGGTCATACGGAGATTTTTCGCGGCAGCGAATACACTGCGGATTTTTTGCCTAAGGTCAAAATCGAAGTCGTGGTGCCGGACGGGAATGCGCAGGCCGCGGTGGATGCCGTGGTGAAGAGCGCGAGGACTGGAAAAATCGGGGATGGAAAAATATTCGTGGCGTCGATCGAACATGCCGTTCGCATTCGCACGGAAGAGACAGGGGACCAGGCCATTTAGAGAGCAACGGAAAAACACAACACAACAGCAGAGTAGAAACAGACAAACAAACCAATAACTATGACAAACGGACCAACACCATCAGGAGGAGGAGGGGCCAAGAATCCCACCACCAGCCGCGCGACCCTCGGGTTGACGGGACTGACCATCAACGCCATGGCGCTGATTGCGCCGGGCGCTTTTCTGTGGCTGACGTTCCAGGAGCAATCCCTTTATGGCGCGCCGATGGCGGGCTGCGCCATGTGGTTCGGTCTCCTGGCGGCGCTGGCGTTGTGTTTTGCCACCGCCGTGAGCTATTCCGAACTGTCCAAATTGTATCCCGGAGCCGGTTCTTCATACTTCTTCGCGGAACAGGCGTTTTTGTCCAAGACAAAAGCATATCGGTTTGCGAGGGTCGCCAAGTTCTTCACCGGCTGGGCCAGCCACCTTTACTACTGGGTCTATCCAGGCCTCATGGTCGGCGTGACGGCGATCCTGGGCGGGTATCTGGCGAATCAGTTTTGGCCGGATACATTCAGCGGCACCTATAACAGTCCGCTGTTCATGATCCTGTTCAGCATCGTGTTCGCGCTGCTGGTCGGCTACATCGCCTACCGCGGCGTGAATGGAAGCACCGCGGTCAACATGGCCATCAACGTGATCCAAATCGCCGCATTGATCACCTTCACGCTCATCGCCATCGGCTACCGCATGCATCATCCGACAGGATCCACCGGCTATCACCTGTCCGGCGGAGCGCCGGTCAACTATAACGTGGACCAGGTCAATCAAACCGACGACAAGGGCAAACCCGTTCAGGACACGTGGGCCGACAACTCGCCGAAGACCGACGACAAAGGGCAGCCGGTTTACAAGACGCAAGACCGCCAGGTCACTGCGGATGACCTCGACAAAACCAAGAACACGGACGCAGTGGTGCTGGGCACGCTGACCGCTCTTGGACTGGGCGTGGGGGATCCCTATCCGGTCTGGCAGAAGGACGACGCCGGGAAGCTCAAGCTGGACAAAGACGGCCACGCGACTCCGGATCCGTTCGTTTTGAGCTACAAGCCCGAGGACGCCGTCACTGGTAAGGCAGGAGATGCCAAGGATCCTCAGACCTTTAACTTTCATGGCAGCGCCGGATCCGTGGTTTCACCACATGGACTGAGCAACGTGATCGTTCAGGCGTGCATCGCCATTCTCCTGCTCGTTGGATTCGAGTCCGTCACTTCACTGGGTGAAGAGGCAAAGAATCCGAAGAAGGATATTGCTCGCGCGGTCCTGCTGTCGCTGGCGATTCAAGGCGCCTTTTGCTACATGTTCGAGTACTTCGGCGCCAACTTTTTCCTGAACAGCGGATACACCCTTTCAAACGCCGGTGCGTCCGGCGCTCCCATCGGCGACATGATGGTGCTGGTCGGCACGTGGCTGTTTGGAAGCGCGGCGGCAGGCCGGGCGTTCATGCTGGTGCAGGCCGGCACGGTGTTTCTGGCTCTGATCGGCACCACCCTTGCCTGCATCAACACCGGCGCTCGCGTGACCTATGCGATGGGCAAGGATGATGAAGTGCCTTCGCACTTCGGCCTGTTGCACGGCAAGACCCTGTCGCCGCACCGGTCGATCTGGACGCTGACCTTCATCTCGATCATCATCGCCATCATTTCGGTTT
>JBEKFT010000050.1:0-7447 GCA_050013175.1 Verrucomicrobiota bacterium | reverse complement strand
ACGGCAGTCAGCAGGGCCGAGCCGACCGCCACGGTCACAAGGTCATCGGCGGTTTTCACGATGAGACCCGGCTGGACGGTTTCGACCGTGAAGAGGCCCGCGACCGCGAGGTTGGCCGGACGGCTGAACACCTCCTGCACAGTGCCGGTTTGAGCCACCCGGCCATCGATCAAAACGACCATTTCATCGGCCAGGGCGAGAGTCTCGAAGCGGTCGTGTGTAACGTAAAGCATCGGCAGGTGAAACTCATCGCGGATGCGTGCCAGGTACGGGAGGATGCGCCTTCTCAAGTTCAAGTCGAGGCTGGACAGCGGTTCGTCCAGCAGGAGCAGGCGGGGTGACGCGAGCAACGCGCGCGCCAGGGCCACGCGCTGCTTTTCGCCGCCCGAGAGGTCCGTGACGCCGCGCCGGAGAAGCGGCTGGATTTCCAGGATTTCGAGGATGCGCTCGAAGCCAAACAAGGGGCTTGTGGCGCCGCCCGATTTGCACCCATAGCGGAGATTTTCGCGCACGGACAGATGCGGGAACAACGCCAGGTCCTGTGGAACATAGCCGATGCCGCGATGCCGCGTGGCCACGGACACGCCTTGCACCGTGTCGGTCAGGACCTGGCCGCCGAGTTGAATGAAAGCGGACTGGGCCCGGCGCAGTCCGGCCACGAGATCCAGCAGCGATGTCTTGCCCGCGCCGGACGGGCCGAAAACCGCCGTGATGCGGCCGTGGAACTCGGCGTCCATTTCGAGGGAGAATCCGCCCAGCGAAAGCCGGATGTGGCGCAGCAGAAGGCTCATGGCTTCCGGCGCGCCTTGCGCAGCAGAAGTTCACTGCCCCACACCGCCAGGAATGCCAGCGCCACCGACACGCCCAACAATCGAAATGCGTGCGCATCCTGTCCAAGCTGCACGTTTTGAAAAATGGCGAGCGAGAGCGTCGAGGTCTTGCCCGGAATGTTGCCCGCGACCATGATGGTCGCTCCGAACTCGCCCAGAGCCCGTGCAAAGGCGAGAATCATCCCGCCGACGATGCCGCGCGAAGCCAGCGGGAGTGTGATCGTGCAAAACACGCGAAGATTTCCCGCGCCGAGAGTGCGGGCGATCTGCTCCAACCGCGGATTCACTTCCTCGAACGCGACCCGCGCCGAGCGCACCAGCAACGGCAGCGACATCACGCTCAGCGCCAGCAACACCCCGCGCCAGGTGAACACCACGTCCAGGTCCAACCGGTCGTGCAGGAAGCCGCCAATCGCGCCGCGGCGCCCGAACAGTTTCAGCAGGATCAAGCCGGTCGCCACGGGCGGCAGGACCAGCGGCAGGGAAATCAGGGTCTCGACGAGCGATTTGCCCGGCCAGTCGCGGCGCGCCAGAAGCCACGCGGCGGGCAACCCCACCGGCAGGATGGCCAGGCTGCTCAGGGCTGCCACCCACGCCGTGAACCAGACGATCTGCCACTCCTGGGCTGTCATGGGGGCGAACCCGGCTTAAGGACGACAAAACCGTGCCGTTCAAAGACCTTTCCGGCTTCTTCGGTCGCGAGATGCTCGAGAAATGCTTTCGCCGCCTCGAGTTGCTTCGATCCCCTGACAACCGCCGCCGGATAACGGATGTCCGGGGTGTCCCCGGCCGGGATCTGGCAGGCGACTTTAACCTTCCTGGAAATGGCCGCGTCGGTTTTGTAAACAATCCCCGCCTCCACGTTGCCCGCCTCCACGGCGGCGAGAGCGCCGCGGACGTTTTCCGTCGGAACCACCTTCGCTTCGACGGCGGACCAGAGGTGCTGCTTCTCGAGATACTCCCTTGCGTAAATGCCGGCGGGGACAGAGTTCGGTTCGGCAAGCGCGAGCCGTTTCACCTTGTCCGTGGCAAGGTCTTTGGGACTCACGATGACCGCGCCTCCGTCGGCGGCAACGACGATCACCAATGAATTCGACAGGAAACTCTTGCGGGTTTCCTTCAGAATCAGCCCCTTCCCTTCCAGCCGGTCCATCTTGGCTTCGTCGGCAGCGAAGAAAATATCGGCAGGCGCGCCTTCCTCGATCTGCCGGGCCAGGGTGCTCGATGCGCCAAAGTTAAAAATGATTTTGTCGGCGGACCTGGCTTCGTAGGCGGCGGCGATTTCATTGAGCGATTCGGTGAGGCTGGCGGCCGCAAACACGGTGACTTCCGCCGCGTGGAGGGGCGGCCACAGAGCCAAAAGCGCGAGCCCTGTCAGGACGGCAACGATCCGCTGTTTCATCCTGGATTCGGGAAATGTCGCTGGAACCGTTGAGCGGGCGCCCGGCGGCCCGGCCGCCGGGCAGGCAAGCCCGGTGGTGGAGGAAATGAACAACCAAAAGCCAGCGACCGCATGGCGCAAAACAACAACAAACCGCCGGCGGAAGCCAGCCCCAAATTCGACGTATGGCAAAATGGGCCTGGTGACCTCGGATCTTTTTGACGCCCTGAAGCGCCCCGGCACGCAAGCGATACTGATCGTTGCGATTTCAGCACGGGTTGCCATGGGCTGCTTTTTCTTCGCTCGCCGATGGGTTGACGGCGACGAGACAGGCTGACGGCGTGACGCGAGACCGGGCAGACAAGGCCAAAGCGTTGGCCCGGGTCCTCGGCCACGCTCGAAGGCCGCTCCAAATGCAGAATGCAAAGGGCGCGGATTTTGAGCAGTCGCGCGGTGAAATGAAAACCGCGCCGGGGGGATTTCCGCATTTTTTTGTCGCCGTGTTCCAAGGCGAGGATCAGGGCCAATTCATGAGGGGGTGGGGACGGCTCGTCCCCAGTGAGATTGCGGAAACTCCAGAGAACCGGGGACGAGGCCGTCCCCGCCCCGATATCGCCACCTTCATGAAGTAGCCCTGGGCGAGGATTTGGGCACTACAGTTGGAATTGACGAGCGAGGTTGGGAAGTGCTAAAAACTATTCTGCCATGAGAATCGCAATTTGCCTGTGCCGGCTTTCCCTGAGTGCAATGGTGTTATTCGGCGCCACCAACGCCAATGCTCAGGCAGCGAACCTTTGGGTTTACACCAACGGACTCGTCAACGGGTTCGCGGATTGGAGCTGGAACTCCACCCGGAATCTCATGAACACCAACCCGGTCCATTCGGCGAGCCACTCCATCGCCGTCACAATCACTGCCGGCGGGGGTGCGCTCCGCTTCCAAAGCACGGCAGCCACCTTGTACCCGGGAGACTATACTGAAGTGTCGTTTTGGATCAACGGCGGGTGGAGTGGCAATCAATTGTTGGGAGTGCAAGCCGTTGCCAATAATGCCCCGCTCAACGCCGGAGTTCTGCTCGCGCCGTTGGCTCGAAACGGCTGGCAGCAGTACATCATTCCTCTCTCCGCGCTGGGGGTGACCAGCAATTCGGCTCTCAGCGGCTTTTGGATTCAGGACACGAGCGGCGGTCCTCAGCCGGTTTTTTACGTCGATGATGTCGATTTTGTCGCCGTCACAACCCCGCCCACGACCGCACACCTCACTCTGGACTCCACACGGATTGTCCGGAAGGCGGAGGCCCGCTGGTTCGGCCTGAACACCGCGGCGTGGGATGGCTATCTTGACAGCACCGACACCGTATCCGCCCTGGCCGAACTCGGCACCCAGGTCTTGCGTTGGCCCGGCGGCAGCTGGGGCGATATCTACCACGAGTACGCGCCTCCGAACTCCAACTATGGCTCTTACACAACCAATTTCATCCACATCGCCACCAACGCACACGCCCAGGTATTCATGATCGCGAACTATGGCACCGGCACGTCGAATGAAGCCGCCGACTGGGTCCGGTTCTGCAATGTAAGCAATCACTGCGCCTTCAAGTACTGGGAAATCGGCAATGAATGCTATGGCTCGTGGGAAGCGGACAACAATACCACTACCAACCCGCCTTATATGGCTCATGATCCGTGGACCTATGCCATGCGGTTCCGGGACTATTACAACGCGATGAAAGCCGTCGATCCGACCATCAAGATCGGCGCGGTGGCCATCCCCGGCGAAGACAGCTACATCAACAACTTCTCGCACGCGGTGACGAACTCCCGCACCCTGACAATCCACTACGGCTGGACGCCGGTCGTGCTGGCGTATCTGAAGAGTCTGGCCATCACACCGGATTTCCTCGTGGACCACCTTTATCCGGAGTACCAGGCGGACAGCGACACCTTGTTGTTGCAGTCAGCGGGCACGTGGACAAACCTGGCGTCTGATTTGCGCCAACAGCTCAACGATTATTTTCAAAGCGGCGCGCCCGGCATCGAACTCGTCTGCACGGAAAACAACAGCGATTCGGGCAATGCGGGCCGGCAATCCACAAGCATTGTCAACGCGCTCTACCAAGCGGACAGCATGAGCCAACTCATGAAAACGGAGTTCAACTCGTTCCTTTGGTGGGACCTCCGGAACAGCCAGAGTTTCCCATCCGATGGCGGCGATTTCAACTCAACCCTCTATGGCTGGAGGCCTTGGGGCGATCAGGGAATCATGCTCGGGGGCACCCCCATCCGTTACCCGACCTTCTACAGCATGAAGCTCATGCAATATTTCGTCCAGGCAGGCGGCACGGTTCTCAATGCCTCGAGCGACTCCAGATACCTTTCCGCCTACGCCGCCAGCAATTCCAACGGCGGCTTGACGCTGCTCGTTATCAACAAGTCGCCTGATTCAACCTTGAACGGACAGATTGTCGTCACCAATTTCGTTCCCTGGCCGGAGGCCGTTGTGCGCTCCTACGGCATCGCGCAGGATGAAGCCACACGAACCAACGCCCCGATTCAGGCGCAGGACATTGCGTTGACGACTTATTCCTCGGCAAGCACGAACTTTACCTACTCGTTTCCTCCCTATTCGCTTACGCTGTTTTCCTTCTCGCCGTTTGCAGTTCCTGCCGCACCGCTGCTGGCGGTTTTGCCCGCCGCTGCAGGCCAGTTTGTCTTCCAACTGCAGGGCCAGAATGGTGTTCCGTATGTGATTGAATGGTCTTCAGACCTGATCTCGTGGACTTCCGTTTCCACCAACATGCTCACGAGCGGCGCTCTCAATGTGACCAACGCGGTTCCTCCCGGATCCACCCAGCAATTCTGGCGCGCCGTCTGGTCGTACTAATCGCAGTCCTGCAAGGCAGACAACCTTTGCTGCCGGGCCTCGCAATCTTCAGCGGGGCGGCATCGTTTGGGTTTGTTCACCCTGCGGAAATGGATTTGTGAGACGCTGCGCTTCATTGCGTCAACATAACGACGAGTTCTGACGGTGGCGTATTTCGTGAGGGACAACGTCTCTTTTTAATCATCCCAGCCTGCTCGCCAGGGATGGATTCATGAATTTTTGGTAGGGTAACACCCCATGGCGCCTGCACGCTTTTGGATTATTCTTGTTCCATGTTTCAAAGCATCAAACAATTATGCGGAGTCAAGCTCGGAGCGTCGGATGGCGCCATCGGCCATGTGAAGGATTGTTATTTTGACGACCAGATCTGGGCGGTTCGTTATGTGGTCGCGGACACAGGTTCGTGGTTGCCGGGGCGCCAGGTGCTCATCTCTCCCCATGCCTTTGGCAGCCTCGAGCAGGCCGGAAAAGTCCTGCGCGTGAATCTGACCCGGAAACAGATTGAGGACAGCCCTTCGATTGAGTCGCACAAGCCGGTGTCGCGACAATTCGAAGAGGAGTATCACCGCTATTACGGCTGGCCCTACTACTGGCAGGGAGACGGGTTGTGGGGCATGAGCGGCTTTCCAATTCTGGAACTGCCGGCAACACCCCTTCCGATCGAACCCGCCACTGCGAGGGGGCCACAACCCGCGCGTGCCGATGCGCATCTGCGAAGCACGCAAGCCGTGGACGGCTACCGCCTCCAGGCGAGTGACGGAGTGATCGGCCACGTCTGCGATTTTATGATGGACGCCCAGAGCTGGGCGATCCGTCAACTGGTGATCAAAACCGGGCACCGGTTTTCCGGCAAGGAAGTGCAGATACCGACGCGCAAGGTGGACCGGATCAGTTATCCGGACTCCACGGTGTTCGTGAATTTGACCAAGGAAGCCGTTGAGCAGGGTTCCGCATCGCACGTGGCTTCGGCCAGTGCATCACGGCCCACTGTGTCTGTGACCAAACCGGGAAAATAACACAATTATGAGCACCCCAATCATCGCCCGAGACCTGACCAAAGAAGCCCCGCACAGCCCGCGCGAACGCATCGCCGGATTCGCGATCGCCAGCCGTGCCGTTGACAAATGCCGCGCCAGCCTGGCGGGAACGCTGGGTGAATATCATTACGATTCTCCGCTGGACAAGATGCTCTTCAGTTTCAAGGGCATCAACGGCGAGCAATTCAAAGCCGCCGTTCAAGCCTCGAAAAATTATGAAGACGTCGGCACCTGGTTGCAGGCGAACGGCACGAAGAAAACCCCGGCTGAAATCAAAACCTGGTCGGATGAAATGGAAGCCGGCAGCCCGATGAAAAATCCGGAGCGTCGCGCCAGATTCATTGAGAACTGCTCCAGGCACGGATTGAATCCGGAGATGAACAGCACGTTCGACTGGCTCGAAGCGGACGACCGGGCGAGCTTCCGCCGCAACTCCGGGTGACACGTTTTGGCTTTCCGCCAAACAACGCCAAATCCCCGATAACACACAAACGTTTCCACAGGTGCGGTCATTTATAACCCATGAAAAAAAATCCACTGAAGGAAGGTGCCGTGACCGAGAATTCCGCCGGCCTCGGCACGGTGACCCGTAAGATGGTGCGGGAGCGTGCGATTGAACTGGCGGTCATCAACGGCCGTTCGGCGCAGGATGTGTCGAAATCCGATTGGGAACAGGCCAAACGGGAATTAACGGGTGAACCGGACACGGATCCGAACGAGGAGGCCCTTGAATCGGCGCCCGAATCCGAACGCTGGGACCCGGTGCCCGGCTCAACCGGACACAAAGTGCCAGTGGCCCCCAGTGCCGATGAGGACGACGAAGGGCGAAGCGATAATGAACGGCTCGTCGATGAAGGCATCGCCGGGGCGGAACATGATCAAACGCTTCAAGCCAGCCGGGAAGCCGAAAAAAAGGATGAAGGAGAGCCTTGAGTTTTAACCGGCTCCATTGAGCGCGGAAGACAAAGGCGATCTGCTGGCCTTTCTGAGCGTGTTGTGAAGCAGCTTGACGGCGTCGCTTGAATGAAAAACAACGGCAAACCAAAGTTGGAACGGCTTGTGGGCGCTCGGTTACTGGGCGGCTTTCAGAAATTTGCCCGGGCGGTTGTGCGGACGAGCGGACATCCCATGGCTTTCGGCCTCGCGATCGGCATCATTATGATCTGGGCGCTGACCGGACCCTTGTTTCGCTTTGGCAACACCTGGCTGCTCGTCATTAACACGATCGCCAATATCATCACTTTTTTGATGATCTTCCTGATTCGCAACGCCCAGAACCGGGAGAGTGAAGCCGTGCAGCTAAAACTCGACGAACT
>JBEKFT010000049.1:0-7457 GCA_050013175.1 Verrucomicrobiota bacterium | reverse complement strand
AACGACGTGAAATACCGCTTCGTCATTGACATGGCGTCGTTGGAAAAGACGGTCTGAACCATTTCAGGCTGGCAAGCGTGAGTCGCGGCCTGCCGATCCAGCGGAACAACGCCAAATCATGGATCTCAATCTTGCCAACGCCCCCACCAAGCAGGTTTACAGCCTGCTCATCGGCCTGGTCGCGCCCCGGCCGATCGCGTGGATTACCAGTATGAATCCGGCCGGGCAACTCAATGCCGCGCCGTTCAGCGCTTACAATTACATGGGCATCGATCCGCCGATTGTGGCCGTCGGCGTCGGCAATCGCCCCGGTCCGGGCTTGATTAGAAAAGATACCGCTCAAAATATCCGCAACACAGGCGAGTTTGTCATCAACGTCGTGAATGAAGCGCTCGCGGAGGCCATGAATGTCAGCGCCATCGACTTTCCCCCCGAGATCAACGAATTGGAGATTGCGCATTTGAAAACGGAACCCTCGCTGCTCGTGAAGGTTCCGCGCATCGCTGCGGCGCCTGCGAGCCTGGAGTGCCGCGAAATCACGACAATGGAAATCGGCCGCTCCAGGATTATCCTGGGGCAAGTCGTGGCGATTCATGTGAAGGATGAATTTGTCGATCCAGCGGGCCCCTACATCCGCGCCGAGGAACTGCATGCCGTTGGGCGCATGAACGGCCTGGGCTCCTACGTGAAAACAAAAGACGCATTTTTCCACATTTCAAGAATGACTTATGAGGATTGGAAGCAGAAGAACGGAAAGCAACAGCAGCTTCCTGGAGATCGGCCATGAGTCACCGGCCAGAGTGATGAGGGGACAATTATGACAAAAGTGATGAGCCGCGAGATCCGGCTGGCCTCCCGCCCCAACGGGATTCCAACCGCAGCCAACTTTACGCTGGCGCGGACCGAACTGGAGCCGCTGCAAGATCAGAAGGTGCTCGTTCGCAATCTCTTCATGTCGGTGGACCCCTACATGCGCGGTCGCATGAACGACGGGAAATCGTATGTTCCGCCCTTCGAGTTGGGCAAACCGCTCGACGGCGGCGCCGTCGGCGAGGTCATCGAGTCGCGCGCCAGGGAATTCAAGCCGGGCGATGCCGTCACTTCCAACTTTGGCTGGCGGGAGTACTTCGTTGCTTCGCCGAAAGAGTTGCATCCTGTCAGCCGCCAGGTTCAGCCGCTCTCGGTTTACCTCGGCGCCCTCGGCATGACGGGCATGACCGCCTGGGCCGGGTTGAATCTGGTGGAGGTGAAAGCCGGCGACGTCGTTTTCATTTCAGGAGCCGCCGGGGCGGTCGGGAGTGTGGCCGGGCAACTGGCGAAATTGCGCGGGTGCCGCGTCATCGGGTCAGCGGGTTCGGTCGAAAAGGTGGAGTTTCTGAGGGAAGAATGCGGATTTGATATCGCCTTCAATTACAAAGTCGGTCCGGTACTCGAGCAACTGAATCTGGAGGCGCCGGACGGGATCGATGTCTATTTCGATAATGTAGGAGGCGAAACGCTCGAAGCGGCGCTCTCCGCTTTGCGGGTGCATGGCCGGATCATCGCCTGTGGCGGCATCTCCGGTTACAACGAGGGAAAGCCGCTGACCGGCCCTTCCAACATTTTTAACGTGACTGCCAAACGGCTGACGATGAAAGGTTTCATTGTTCTCGATTGGCTGGATCGTCAGGGTGAATTTGAAAAAGAAGTGGGTGGCTATTTCCGGGCCGGCAAACTGAAGAGCAAAGAGACGGTCGCGGAAGGAATCGACCAGGCGGTGGGCGCGTTCATCGGCCTCTTCGCCGGGAAGAATATTGGCAAGATGGTGGTGAAGCTGGCTTGAGCCCGGCCCTTCTCGCTGATGTTCTGGTCGCCGTCGGCCTTCGCCGCGAACCGATGCTCCGTTGGAGCATCGGTGGGTTGCCCGTTGCGGCCGTTTCTGAGGTTTGAATTTCATGGGGTATTCACCCCATTCGTTTCTCGCGTCCCAAAGATATACTTTCCAGAGTTGATCATGAGCGACCTCGTTCTGGAAATTAAAAACCTTACCCGCCGCTTCGGCGCATTTACGGCGGTCGATGCTCTAACTCTTTCGGTCAACGCCGGTCAGGTCTTCGGCTTGCTCGGCTCCAACGGGGCCGGCAAGACCACCACGATCAAGATGCTCACCACGCTGTTGCCGCCAACATCGGGCGAGGCGCGCGTGGCCGGTTTCTCCATCACCACCCAGGCGGTCGGCGTTCGCCGCGCCATCGGTTATGTGCCGCAGGCGGTCTCCGTGGACGGTTCGCTCACCGGTTACGAAAACCTGCTCATCTTCGCCAAACTCTATGACCTGCCACACCGCGATCAGCAGGCGCGCATCCGGGAGGCATCCGCCTGACCACGACCCTTCTGGTCTTTATTGGCGCCCGATTGTATCCCCGTCTTGCAACGTAAGCTTGCGCCGTATGGCCAAGAGCTTGACGTTCCCGTCATGCACGGTAGGGTTTCACCCCATGGTGCCCGTGCGGTTACCCGCATTATCTTCGCACGATGAACGCAACAGCAACAGGAAGAGCATGAACAAGAACAATTCCATCGTGACGGTCTATCCATCGCACACGGCTGCCGAGGCGGCTATCAAGGAACTGCAGCAAGCCGGTTTCGATATGAAGAAACTGTCGGTTGTTGGACGCGACTATCACATGGAGGACACAACCCATGCCAAAGAAATCCTCAACCGCACCAAGCCGGAGACATTGGAACACCATCAGTAAACGCACCAGCCACGAGCCGCTGACGGGATCGACGGGAACGTCCCAACGCGTCGGCGTCGCCGCCGACCATGGCGGATTTGAATTGAAGGAACAACTCGCCGGAAAGTTGCGCGCGGCCGGTCATGAGGTAATTGACTTCGGCGACTGCCGACTCGATCCTGATGATGATTATCCGGATTTTGTCGTGCCGCTGGCCCGCGCAGTTGCCTGCGGAGACGTGGAGCGCGGCGTGGCCATCTGCGGCAGTGGCGTCGGTGCATCCGTCGCCGCCAACAAGGTGCCGGGCGTGCGGGCCTGCCTGATCCATGAAACCTTTTCGGCGCACCAAGGCGTCGAGGACGACGATATTAACATGATTTGCCTCGGCGGCCTCGTAGTCGGTCACGCACTCGCTTGGGAATTGGTTCAAACATTTCTCGCCGCGCGATTCAGCGGCGCGCAGCGTCATTGTCGCCGTCTGGCCAAAGTTGCGGACCTGGAAAACAAGCGATGACCGGGAAGTCATGAAAACAAGTCCCCTTGCAGGAAAGCCAGTGGAGCCGGGAATGCTGGTCAACGTGCCCAGGCTCGTCACGGCCTACTACACCGAGGCTCCCGACCCCGCGATGCCCGCGCAGCGGGTGGCCTTCGGCACCTCCGGCCATCGCGGTGCGGCCTTCAACAGCTCTTTCAATGAAGGTCACATCCTCGCGATCACACAAGCGATCTGCCTCTATCGAAAGCGGCAGGGAACCGATGGCCCGCTGTATCTGGGAATCGACACCCATGCGTTGTCGATCCCTGCCTGCGCAACCGCCCTTGAGGTGCTTGCGGCAAATGGAGTCGAAGTGGTGATCGCAGCCGGTGACGAATACACGCCGACCCCGGTGATTTCTCATGCAATTCTGACCTACAATCGCGGCAGGAAGACCGGGCTCGCCGATGGTATTGTCGTCACGCCCTCGCACAATCCGCCGCAGGATGGAGGCTTTAAATATAACCCGTCCAACGGCGGCCCGGCGGACACGGTTGCCACCGGTTGGATCGAAAGGAGGGCCAATGAGTTCCTTGAATCCCGCCTGGACGGCGTGAAGCGCATTCCGCTTGCGAGGGCCCTCAACGCCTCCACAACGCACCGGCGCGACTATCTCAGCGCCTACATTGCCGATCTCGGCAACGTGGTTGAAATGGAGGTCATCCGCGGTGCGAAGCTCACCATGGGTGTGGATCCCCTTGGGGGCGCCGGCGTCCATTATTGGGGACGAATCGCCGAGCGTTATGGTTTGAGTCTGGCCGTGGTCAACGAAGCGGTCGATCCCACCTTCCGGTTTATGACCGCGGATTGGGATGGTCAGATCCGGATGGACCCTTCCTCGGTATATGCGATGCAGCGATTGATAGGGATGAAAGACCGCTTTGACCTTTCCTTCGCCTGCGACACCGACCATGACCGGCACGGTATTGTCACCAAAAGCGAAGGATTGCTGCCGCCCAATCATTTTCTCTGTGCGGCGATCTTCTATCTTTTTCAGAACAGGCCGAAGTGGCCCAGGGCGGCGGCGGTTGGCAAAACGGTGGTGAGCAGCCAGATGATCGATCGCGTCACCGCAAAGCTTGGCCGGAATCTCTACGAGGTGCCGGTTGGCTTCAAGTGGTTCGTTGATGGCCTGCTCGACGGTTCGCTTGGCTTCGGTGCCGAAGAGAGCGCAGGAGCCTCCTTTGTTCGTCTGGATGGCACCGTTTGGACGACGGACAAAGATGGAATTGTCCCGGCTTTGCTGGCGGCGGAGATTACAGCCCGGATGGGACGCGATCCCGGCGAAATCTACCGCGAACTCACGCTCGAGTTCGGTGAGCCTGCCTACGACCGCGTTGATGCGCCAGCCACCTCGGAGCAAAAGGAACTGTTGGCGAAACTTTCACCCCGGCAGGTCAAGTTCACCGAGCTGGCGGGCGAAAAAATCCAGACTGTCCTCACCCATGCGCCAGGCAACGGCGCTCCCATCGGTGGGTTGAAAGTGGTGGCCGAGAGCGGCTGGTTCGCTGTGCGTCCGTCCGGCACCGAGGACATCTATAAAATTTACGCCGAGAGTTTTCGCGGGGACTCCCATTTGCGCCGGATACTGGAAGAGGCCCAGGCTATCGTCAGCGCGACGTTGGAGGCGGCAGGGGCGCCGGAGGCGGGCCCGGTGTCGTCGGCCCCGCATCCGCAGACGGAAAGCGAAGCGGTCGCGGCGTGGCGCAATGAAGGCGATCCCAACTGAGCTTTTTTCACGGATGAATTTAAAATTGTGAGCGCAACCACGCCCGGCGGTCCCTCTCCGCCCACCCCGCCGCAAGGCCTTGACGGCCTGACCGAACTGGCCATGGACCTGCGCTGGTCGTGGAATCACAGTGCGGACGAGTTGTGGCGACGGCTCGATCCCGCGCTTTGGGCGCTCACGCATCACCCCAGCGTGGTGCTCCAGACCGTCGCGCGCGAAAAACTTGCAAGCGCCCTGGCCGATCCTGACTTTTGCCGATTGCTCGACCGACTGGTGCAGGCCAAACGGCAGGCGGCAGCGGCGCCCGGCTGGTTTCAACAGAAATATCCCCAGGCTCCCCTCACCTGCGTCGCCTATTTTTGCTTGGAATTCATGTTGAGCGAAGCCCTCCCGATTTATTCGGGTGGCCTCGGCAACGTGGCCGGCGATCAACTCAAAGCCGCCAGCGATCTGGGAGTTCCGGTGATCGGCGTGGGACTGCTCTACCAGCATGGCTATTTCCGCCAGGTGATCGACCAGAACGGTGCGCAGCAAGCGCTCTATCCCTATAACGATCCCGGACAATTGCCGGTCACTCCAGTGCGTCAGCCGAACGGCGAGTGGCTGCGTCTGGAGATCGCGTTTCCCGGTTGCTCCGTCTGGCTGCGCACCTGGCAGGTCCAGGTTGGCCGGCTAAAGCTCTACCTGCTCGACACGAATGACGCGGCCAACGTTCCCGCGCATCGGGAGATCACCAGCGAGTTGTATGGCGGCGGCCCGGAATTGCGCCTGAAGCAGGAGATCGTGCTCGGGCTGGGCGGCTGGCGATTGCTCACCGCGCTCGGGATCAAACCGGACGTCTGCCATCTCAACGAAGGGCATGCGGCCTTCGCCCTGCTGGAACGCGCCCGGAGTTTCATGCAAGAAACCGGGCATCCGTTCGCCGTGGCCCTGGCGGCCACGCGCGCCGGCAATCTCTTTACCACCCATACGGCCGTAGCGGCGGGATTTGACCTTTTTTCTCCGGCATTGATGGAGCAGTATCTCGGCCGGTATGCGCTGGACGATCTGGGCCTTTCGCTGCGCGAGTTGCTGGCGCTGGGACGCCAGAATCCCGATGACGCGGACGAGCCATTCAACATGGCCTACCTGGCGACACGCGGGAGCGGGTCGGTCAATGGCGTCAGCCGATTGCATGGCCGGGTGAGCCGGCACATCTTTGCTCCCCTCTTCCCCAGGTGGCCGGAGGGCGAAGTGCCGGTCGGTCACGTGACCAACGGCGTGCACATGCCGACTTGGGATTCGCCGGCGGCGGACAATCTTTGGACGGAGGCCTGTGGCAAGGGGCGGTGGCTGGGGACGTCGGCCACCCTGGAAGCGGACCTCCGCGAGGTCTCCGCCGAAAAGCTCTGGGCGCTGCGTGCCGCCAGCCGAAAATCCCTGGTGGAATATGCCCGCGAAAGCGTCGGCCGGCAGATGGCCGCCGTCGGAGCGGGACCGGAGGCGATCGCCCGGACCCAAGCCCGGCTGGATCCCGGGGTGTTGACCCTCGGTTTCGCGCGCCGCTTTGCGACCTACAAGAGGCCCAACCTCTTGCTGCACGATCCCGACCGGTTGATCCGTATCCTGAAAAATCCCCAGCGCCCGGCGCAGCTCATCCTCGCGGGCAAGGCACATCCGGCCGACCAAGCCGGGCAAGCGCTGATTCAGGAGTGGACGCGCTTCATCCGTCGCAGCGATGCGAGTCCTCCGGTGATCTTTTTGGCGGATTACGACATGCTTTTGGCCGAACGCCTGGTGCAAGGGGTTGACGTCTGGATCAACACGCCCCGGCGACCGTGGGAAGCCAGCGGAACGAGCGGCATGAAAGTGCTCGTCAACGGCGGCATCAACCTCTCCGAGCTGGACGGCTGGTGGGCCGAAGCCTATACGAAAGAAGTCGGCTGGGCCCTGGGCGACGGCCAGAAGCACGGCGACGATCCTGCCTGGGACGCCGCCGAGGCCGAGGCGCTGTACGAGCGGCTCGAGCAAGAGGTGATACCGGAGTTTTATGCGCGCAACGAAAAGGACATACCCACCGCCTGGGTGGCGCGAATGCGGGAAAGCATGGCGCGGTTGACGCCCAGGTTTGCCGCCAGTCGCACGGTGCGCGAATACACCGAGCAACACTACCTCCCGGCTGCCACCGCCTGCCATTTGCGCACTGCCAACAAAGGCGCAATCGGCAGGCAAACGGTCGATTGGCTGCACAGTCTGGAACAAAAATGGGCCACGATACACTTCGGCGAAGTGAAGGTCGAGACTCGTGGCGAGCAGCGCGTATTTGAGGTTCAAGTTCATCTCAATGGCCTCGACTCCAAGGCGGTGCGGGTAGAGCTTTACGCCGACGGCGTCATGGGCAGTCCTCCCGTGCGGCAGGAAATGAAGCGCGTTCGCCAACCGGCCGGCGCATCAGGCGGCTGCGTTTACAGCGCGTCTGTGCCTGCGGCCCGCCCAT
>JBEKFT010000048.1:0-7517 GCA_050013175.1 Verrucomicrobiota bacterium | reverse complement strand
ACAGGCGAAGGGTTTCGAGAGCAAATAGATCTATGGGGTTTATCTCCGCCTCTTCCGACTTGAACACGCCGAGATGGAATTGAAAGGAGCTGAGTAGTCGGCTGGCGTGCCGCAGATTCTTAACGTAGTCTCCAAGTCCAAGAGCCCAGAGACTTTGCAGTCTTTCAGGATTGAGCAGCCTTTGATAGGCGGGTCGTGGGGAGAACATCTTGCTCAGTTCCGAGATTACGTGATCTCTGATTTGATTCTCAAGCATCACCGGAAGGCCCAACTGGAACTGGACGATCTTTTCTAAAAACTGACGGCTGTCCTTTTTGAAATACTTGGACAAAGCTCTAACAACGAACGATTCGTCGTAGAGGAGGAGGAAAACTAACCCCGGGAAATCTGCATTGACCCGGATCATTTGAAAAACGAGACGAATTTCTTCTGGACTTAGCCGGTCGATGTCGTCGATCACGATGAGCAAAAGTTTTTTCTTCTTGCTGACGTAATTGTTCAGACTCGCCCTCATCTCCTCTTTGACCTTCGGTAGAGATTGTTTTGCTAGCTCCACAGATCGTTCCATCTCGTCCGATGCAGTTCGTGCTACCTCCTTCGCCTTTTCGAGTCCCTTCCTGAGAGCAAGGGCCACAATGCTGCTGCCGGGTAGAACTGGTTCCAGCAAGAGTCCGGAGGGACTGATAATCTGTCCGGCCAGACCGAGATAGCGACCCAACATTCGCAACCGCTTGGCGGCATCGCGTGCCTCGTCTGATTGATCCCTCATCTCCAACTGCTTGGCAATCTCGGCGAAGAATGCTTCTGCAACCTGATTTTGGCTTGCCCATTCCCACGGGGTGAATGCCAGCGTCACGATTCGGTCGGCATGCTCCTGTTGCAGTAGATCTACGACCATGTTCTTGAGGGAGGTCTTTCCATCACCCCACGGCGCGTCGATGGCAATTGTGAGGCTCTCTTTTCCGGGGTGGCTTGTAATTGCCTCGGTAAGAAATCGAGCGAACTGCTTTCGTCCGAGACTGTCTTCTGAAAACGTCTCGATCGCCCTTCCATCGAAGAATGCGAATTGAGATTTCTGCGCTGCTGGTTTTGGCTCCATACGCGTGGATGTTATCAGGATGGTGAAACGATGGAAGCTCCCAGTAGCCCGTCAAGCGATTTCTGAATAATTGTTCTTCGTGTGTCGGCGTCTGGTTGCGTCCCGGTGTTTGACGGTGCGTGACGGAAAGCGCGTGCTCATCGGAGCCAGGGAATCTCTCCAAAAAGGTGGTGTATGGTCGTGGCGTGGGCGAGCGAATCACAAACTGCAACTGGGGGATTTGACACATGGCGCTGAAATTCAAATACGCGAGCAAGGATATGGTTCCTGCCGATTAAACCGGCCTGTACGTCGAGCGGGATGGGGCGTGGGTGTTGGACGTGGATGGCGCAGCGGACAAGTCGAAGCTGGATGAATTCCGCAGCACGAATGTGGCGCTGCTCAAGGAGCGGGATGATTTGAAGAAGCGGTTCGAGGGTATTGATCCGGATGAGTTCCGGCGGCTCGCGGATGAAAAGCGGGGGTTTGAAGAGGCGCAGCAAGTGAAAGCCTGAGGTGCTCCCCAATGTCGAGACAGTTTGTGGGGTGATTTAAGAGTGTGAAAGGCGTGATCCGCCCACGGTGCTATTAGCGGAGATAAACAAGCAGCGGGGCGGTCCTGGTCTCAGGGCACGCTCAGGCGATAGAACCGCTTGGGGACACTCCCCGCACCGGAGTCCGTGAACAGGCCGCTACCCGCAACCAGCGGGACCGTCTGGGCGGTCTGCCAGTTGACGAGATTGGTTGAAGCCAGGACGGTAGCCTGGGGAACTCCTACCGCGTTCAACTGGAATTGGATTCCATTCCCGTAGCGCTGCACGGAATTCGGAACGATGCCGGGCGGTCCGACCAACGCCAGGGGGAAGGCCGCGATGCCGGCGGTGGTTTCGTTGCCCAGGGTCGAATAGAAAAAGCCTCCCACGCAGAGTGTGCCCGGCAGGATTTTTGTCCGCAGCACGGCATAATTGGCGCCTGGATTCCAACTCGTGATCCCTCCGGAATTCGGGTCCAAAGCGGCCAGGTAATTTCGGCTGTAAGCGGCGGTGTCCTGGACGATGTTCTGAAACTGGCCGCCGATAAAGACCGCGTTCGTTGCAGCCGCCAGCCCGTACACCATGCCATCCGTATCGGCCCTCAGTGGCAGTACCGCGGCCGTGGTGGCGTCCACCGCGACGAAATTGGTTCGGGTGTAGCCACCAACACTGACGAATCGTCCGCCCAAAAAGATCCGGCTGCCGGATCGGGAAATGGCCTCCACGTCCGGACTGCCGGTCGATGCAAAGCCCGGATCCCAGGAATTGATGGTCCGGCTGGTCAGATCGTAGCTGACGACGCCGCGGCGGCTCACGCCGCCCGCGCTGGTGAGGACTCCGCCCACGTACAGGGTGTTCGTGTTGATTTCCATAGACCGTACGATTCCGTTTCCGAGGCGGGGATCCCACGATGTCAACGCGCCGCTGGTGAGGTCGAATTCAGCCAGGTTGGTTCGCGGTGTGCCGGCGACGTTTCTGAAAGCGCCGCCCGCGTAGAGGTAATTGCCCCAGATTCCGAGGACCTTGACATAATAGTCGGTGCCGGGATTCCAACTGCTCACCGCTCCGGTGTTCAAATCCACCGACGCGAGGTGGGCCCGTGGCTGGCCGCACACGTTTGTGAATTCTCCTCCCAGATAGACCTGGGTTCCGGCAATGGCCACGTCCTGCACGTCCGAGAGGGTGTAAGGCGCCCACGCCGTCACTTGTTTGGTGCCCAGGTCGAATGCCGCCAGGTTGGTGCGGGGGATGCAGCCGACTGCTCCAAACATGCCTCCAACGTAGAACGTGTTGCTCGCGGCGCAGTAGGCCAAGGGGACCATGTTCATCCTGGGATCCCACGCCGCAAGGTTTCCGGTGGCCGGATCCAATGCCGCGGCAAAAGTGCGCGGTTGTCCTCCGATGGTGGACCAGAGCCCCCCGATGTAGAGGAGATTGCTGTAAACACCCACGCTTTGTACAGAGAGGTTACTGCCCGAAAGGCGCCCATCGAAAGCCGTGGCCAGGCCGGTCGTCATGTCCACAGCCGCCAGGCAAACCCGGTTGCTGCCTCCCATCGCCGAGAAATATCCTCCAAGGTAGATCGCGTTCTGGCTCACTCCCATGGAGAACACCTGGCTTGGGGAGCTATTCCCCGCTAGATTCCACGACTCCAACGACCCGGTGCCCAGATTGAACGAACCCACCCCGATCCGCGTGAGTCCCCCAAGGGTTAAGAATTGTCCGCCGACGAACAAGCGGCCGCCTGATAACAACAGCGCATAGACGTCGCTGTCCGCTCCCGGGTTCCAGCTTGTGACTTGTCCCGTGGAGACGTCCACCGCCGCAATCCGGTTGCGCGGCACGCCGCCCACGTTGGTGAATGAGCCGCCGACATAGACGTTGGTGCCATAGACGGCCAGAGCACGGCCGGTTCCGTCCGCGTTCGGGTTCCAGGAAGCCAGCGCCCCGGAACCGGCGTCCACGGCGGCGAAATGATTTCTGATCTGCCCGTTGACGCTCGTGAAATCGCCGCCGAGTTAAAGGGTGCTTCCGGAGAGGGCCATTGTGTTGACAGAGCCTCCCGCCGCGGAAGGGGTCCAATTCGGGTCCACACTTCGGTCGGCGCGGATATGGACGAGGTTTGTCCGAATTAAACCACCAACGAGGGTGAAAATCCCGCCGGCGTATAAACCGCCCTGGCCGTCCGGCACCATCGAGTTCACCTCTCCGTTGAAGGCGGGGTAAACGGATTCGGGGAGGCCGGTCACGGGATTGAACGGCACGCATCCGCCGGTCCGCCGTCCCACCTGTGTGAACGCTCCGCCGAGATACAGCACGTTGTTGGTTATAGCGAAGGTGGCCACCGTGCCGTCGGTCGTGACGAAATCCTGCAACGGCTCGTTCACGATCTGGCCGGTGGCGGGTGGAAGACAGGCGAGCGCAAGGAAAAGCGGAGCGAGGACGGATTTGCGAAACGACCCTGCCGCGCGTCGTAACAGTTTCATAAAAGTTCTCCTGTTGCGGATACCCGCAAAACGGCCTTATTTGCAAGCCGATTGTTTACGGATCACGGGAAAGGCCCTTGAAGGCGGCGCAAGCGGCCAGTCGATCATAGGGGTCCCAAGTATTGATACAGATTAGCCTTTGACGTGATACCTTTCATCCGTTTGATTTGGCGTTCACGCATCATGGCTGAACTGCGAGTCGGGTGCTCCTCCCGCCAGACCAGCTCCCATGGCCCGTTCTTCCGGGTGTATTTGCCAAGCAACTTGTCTCTCCGGTTGTGGGAACAAAGTCGGGCCATCAAGTCGCTTTCACACCGCGCCACCCTGTTTCACACCGTTTGGTGCACAGTTTGGTGCACACCTCGCGGAGGCCCTGCCTAGTCATCTAAAGGTGTTGAAGGGTCGTGGGCGGAGGAGGCAACTTCGCCGGTCCCAGCCTTTGACAGTTATGAGTCCGCTACTGCGGCCGCCCCGCCACAATAAGTTGACATACTACTTTAACCATTAATGGCATTAATCGTTGTAAAAATGTTCTTCCGGGGTAAGATCGCTCCGGCGGTTCTGTCGGTGGGTTCCTCAGAACTGCGTGCGGTTGGTTTGTTTAATATATGCGAGAAGGAGTCCATCCGGGGAGGGTGCCGATGAGTCAACAGGTGAGGCGTGAGCAGACAGCCGCCGACCCGCTTTCCGGGGGTGGACACCATTCAAGGCGTCGCGCTAAACCTGTCAAGACTGCCTTGCATTTGGTTTTGCTCCTCGTCGGAATGTCGCTGCCGACGCTCAATTCGCTGGCCGGTTACTCTTCCATGTATGTATTCGGCGACAGCCTTTCGGCCGTCTCCGGTGGCGGGCTGCAGTTTCCTCCGCCGGTCGGGACCTCGGCGGCCAACTACTGGAACGGCCGGTTTTCCAACGGGCAGGTTTGGGTGGAATATCTGGCGACCCGGCAGGGCATCCCGTTTGACACGAACAACGATTTTTCAAATTTTGGGGACGGCTCGGGACAGGTTTACGATAACATCATCTACGGAAATTACTTCCCCCCGGCTGACATCTCAACGTCACTTTATATCTTCTGGTCAGGCTGCAGCGATTGTTTTTGGTTGGCGGTCGATTATCAGACAAATTCATGGACTGTCGGCATCAGCAATGACATGGCCAATATTTCCAACGTTGTTGATGTGCTTTATAGCCAGGGGGTCCGGACTCTGGTGCTGCCGAATTCCGTGGACATTTCGAAGGTTCCCTTCTTCACTGCCGGGGCGTTCAACGCTGTGATCGCCCAGACACCGGAAGCATCCGACACAAACTTTGTGCCGTCGGTGATTGCCAGCATCCGCGCCCAGGTTCCACAATTCAACGCCGCCCTGGCCGTCACCATCGGCCAACTGCGCACCGTGTACCCAGACCTGAAGCTTTACGCGCCGGATTTTTACACGCAATTTGACTTTGTTTACAACAACCCCGGGATCTATGGCTTGACCAAGACCAACATAGACGTTTTGGAAGATCCGGCGCTTACGGACAAGTCGTTTGGCGGACCCGGCGCCAATTACCTGTTTTGGGATTATCTGCATCCGACCACCCGGGTGCATGCCGATGTGGCCAATTTCGTCCAGCAAGTCATTTCTCCTCTTCGCTTCAGCCAGCTTGTTCTCCTGGGCCGCACCAACCGGTTCGATTTGGTGAATCTCCCCATCGGGCGGACCGGTGCTTTGGAAAGCAATACCAACCTCCTCAACCCGTCCGGGTGGAATGCCATTACGTCCGTCGTTGTTACCGGGGCCACGCAAAGCGTCTTCATTCCCACCAATGGCCTGAACAACGCCTGCTTTTTCCGCCTGAATTTCCCGCCTTGAACCGACGCCCGGTTCCCGGCCCCTTTACAAATTGAGTCCAATAATAAAAACACTCTGCAAGGAAAGCTTCCGGCTGGTCGCCGCCGGTGCGATTCTTTTTCTTGCCGGCTCAGCCTGGGCCCAGTTAACGGAACAGCGGCTCAAATCGCTTGGTTTCGCCAACGAGTCGGGCGGCAACCCAGAGGGCCTGCTGGTCGGGGCTGACGGGGGGTTATATGGAACTACCGCGGGCGGAGTGTATGTCAATGGAATCGTTACCCCCGGAAGCGGCACAGTGTTCAGGGTAAACCCCGATGGCACGGCCTATACCGTGCTCCATGCTTTCAGCACCAATGGCCTCGACGGGCAGAATCCCCTGGCCGGGTTGGTGCAAGGCCGAGACGGAATGTTATACGGGACGACCTCCGGGGGCGGAAGCAACAACCTCGGCGCGATTTTCAAGTTGTCCATCAATGGCGCGGCCTATTCGGTCATTCACACCTTCGGCAGCGTCACCAACGACGGGGCTAGTCCCCGGGCTCCTTTGATCCAAGGCAGTGATGGACTGTTGTACGGGACGACCTTTTTTGGCGGAAGCAACTCCCTCGGCTTAGTTTTCAAGTTGTCCACCAATGGCACGGCCTATTCGGTCGTTTACACCTTCGGCAGCATCGTCAACGACGGGTATTATCCTCAAGCCGCGCTGATCCAAAGTTCCGACGGAATGTTGTACGGCACGACCCACGGGACTCCCTACGCGTCCGGATCCGGCGGAGAGACGGCGTTCAAACTCAGCACGAACGGTACGGGATATACCCAACTCCACACCTTCGGGATTGGCGAAGATGGTGCCCATCCCTGCGGTCTGGTGTGGGGCAGTAACGGAATGTTATACGGCACCACCGAATCAGGCGGGACCAATTACTTTTCGGATTCGTATCACTTTGGCTATGCCGGGACGGTATTCAGGTTGGACACCAACGGTTTCAGCTATGCCGTGATTTACAACTTCACCGGGACTTTGGGCGACGGCGCAAATCCGACAGCCCCATTGGTCCTGGGCGCGGATGGAAAACTGTATGGCACAACCTCCGTCGGTGGCAGCCTCCAGAGCGACGGCACGGTTTTCAAGATCAATGAAGACGGTTCAGGCTACGAGGTCATTCGCCGTTTTACCGTCATCACCTCGATCTTTTACAATTATAGCTCCGACGGACAGGATCCCGGACCGCTGGTTCAGGCTGCCGACGGCATGTTATACGGCACGACGCTTTACGGCGGGACCGCCGGTCAGGGAGCCGAGAATGAAGGAGTGGGCACGATCTACGCCTTGAGCACAAACGCGGGTAATTACTCGGTGATCCACGATTTTAACATCAGCGGCGGGGACGGTATGAACCCGCAGGCGGGGTTGGTGGTCGGTCGTGACGGGGCATTATACGGCACGACCCAATTCGGAGGTCTCGGAGACTCGGGAGCCGTGTTTAAACTCAATGTCAACGGTTCGGGGTACGAGATCCTAAACAGTTTTGGTCTCTACCCAAGTGACGGATTGGCTCCTCAAGCCGCATTGATCCAGGGC
>JBEKFT010000047.1:0-7543 GCA_050013175.1 Verrucomicrobiota bacterium | reverse complement strand
ATGCGCGCGGCGCGGGTGTACCCGAGCCGCAGACGCCGCTGCATCAGTGAGACGCTGGCCTTTTGCTCGCTGCGGATGACCTCGATGCATTGCTGGATCAGATCCTCATCCTCGTCGATGCCATTCTCGCTGTCGAGGGTGCCGGCGGGGCTGGAGAGCTGCCGGTGGATTTCCATCTCGTAGCTCGGCTTGCCCTGTTTGGTGATGAACTCGACGATGCTCTGGATTTCCGGGTCGGTGATGAGCGCGCCCTGGGCGCGGATCAGCTTGGCCGATCCCGGCGGCAGGTAGAGCATGTCGCCCTTCCCGAGCAGTTTATCGGCGCCCATGGCATCCAGGATCGTGCGCGAGTCCACCTTGGCGGCGCATTGAAAGGCGATGCGCGCGGTGATGTTGGCCTTGATGACCCCGGTGATCACGTCCACGCTCGGCCGTTGGGTGGCCACGATACAATGGATGCCCGCGGCTCGCGCCATTTGCGTGATGCGGGCGATGGCCATCTCGACGTCCGCCGGCGCGACGAGCATCAGGTCCGCCAGTTCATCGATGATAACGACGATGTAGCTGAGTTTCTCGGGGATGACGATGTCGTCCTCCCGCGGGACGACGATTTCCTCGTCCACCTCGACGGCGAAGCCTTCGGCGCCGGGCTCGACTTTTTCCTTCTTTGCCATGAGGGGCAATTCCGGTTCCTGTCGCGGCAGCGGTTTGTTTTTCGGGCGCGAATTGAAGGAGGCGATGTTGCGGACGCCGACTTTGGCGAAGATCTGGTAGCGCTTTTCCATCTCGTTGACGACCCAGCGCAGGGCGAGGATGACCTTCTTGGGGTCCGTGACGACGGGGACGACGAGATGCGGCAGGGCGTTGTATTGCTGCAGCTCGACGACTTTCGGATCGATCATCACGAACCGGAGCTGGTCCGGTGAAAAGCTGTAAAGGAGCGAGGTGATGATGGAATTGATGCAGACCGATTTGCCCGAGCCGGTGCTGCCCGCAATCAGCAGGTGGGGCATTTCCGCAAGGTCGGCGATGATGGGATGGCCGTAAACGTCCTTGCCCAGCGCCAGCGGAATCCGCGCCTTGGCGTTCCGCCACTCCTCGGACTCGATCAGGTCGCGAATGACGACCGTCGTCTTGACGGAGTTCGGGACTTCGATGCCCACGGAGCTTTTCCCGGGCACAGGGGCGAGGATGTTGATGCGCTCGGCTTTGAGCGCGGCGGCGATGTTGTTGCTGAGTCCGGTGATTTTTTCGAGCTTCACGCCCGGCGCCGGGTGCAGTTCGTAACGGGTGATGGTCGGGCCTTTCGTGATGTCCCCGAGCGCGACTTCGATTTCAAATTGGGCGAGGGTCTGCTGCATGAGCCGCGCGTTGGCCATCAATTCCTCCTTCGATTCGGTGGGCTTGAGCGTGGGGTCCGGCTGCCGCAGGAAATCAATCGGCGGCAACTGGTAATTGCCAATAAGAGGAGTGGGGGCGACGGCGATTTTTCTGGGCTTTTGGGGCGCGGCCTTCGGCTTCGACGTGGCGTGCGGCGCCGAGCCGTCGGCGATGTGAACCACCGGCTCGGGCTGGGGCGCCTCGGGCTTCTCCTTGGCCTTGGAGTCCTCCGCCGGCTTGCCCAAAACCTCGGCGGTGGTGGCTGCGGCGACTTCGCGCGCCGGGATGACCTCACCCTCGTCCGCCGGCGCGGGTTCCTTGCCCGGCTCGGGCAGGGCTTTTTTCGGGCGGGACGGCCTGGCCTGCGGCACACTGAGGTCGCGCACGGTCGGTTCGGGGACCGGTTTCAAGTCGGCGCCCAGGCCGGTGCGAGCGGCCTCCTCCTGGATTTTTTTTGCCTGTTGATGCAGGTCGCGCGCCCGGCGTTCGAGCGCCTGTTCACTGGGGGCGCTTGGCTGCGGCTCGTCGGGATTGGGCGTCCAGATTCTCCGCATCCACTCACCCAGTTGGAAATTGGTCAGGAACAGGAGGCTGATGAAGTAGAGCGTCAGGAATATGAGGGTCGCCCCGACCATGCCGAAATAGCCGAAGAGGTACTTGTTCAGGTTGACCCCCAGGATTCCTCCGGGGACGATATGGAGGTTTTGCGCCACGCCTCGAAGCAGATTCTTGTATAAATCCAGGAGTCCCATGCCGCAAACCATGAAAACCACGAGCCAGACCCAGCGTCGGCGCAAGTAGGCAAAGCCTTCCAGGAAATACCCCAAACCGAGGAAGAACAGGAGGACCGGCAGGAAATAGGCCGCCGCGCCGATGCTGAGAAGACAGTAATAGGCCATGCCCGCCCCGAACGGGCCGATCCAGTTGTGCACGGAAGGGTTGGTGGGAACCACGTTGGCGGAAACGTCCCGCGGCTGGTAGGAAAGCAACGCCACCAACAGGAGCGCCGCAGAA
The DNA here is from genome assembly GCA_050013175.1 of Verrucomicrobiota bacterium. GTDB lineage: Bacteria > Verrucomicrobiota > Verrucomicrobiia > Limisphaerales > BOG-1460 > BOG-1460. Next base: position 5,149 of record JBEKFT010000047.1, on the reverse strand, counting down.
CACATCAACACCGCGCCAATAATGTCATTGAAGCCATGCGATGATTCGGAGTCCGCCGACGCCTTTCGTGCCATCGCCACAGAATAGCAGTTCAAAGTTTGGAGTTCAAAGTTCAAATTCGCCCTGCTAGCGTTTGTTCATGATCCTCGGCGTCCCCAAAGAGATTAAAGAGCAGGAATACCGCGTGGCTCTGCTCCCGTCCGGTGTTTATCAACTTCTTCAGCGCGGGCACCGGGTCCTGGTGGAGCACAACGCCGGCGCCGGGGCCGGATTCCCTGACGCCGAATACGTGCAGGCGGGCGCCACGCTGGTGGATTCCCATGCCGGCGTCATCGAAGGGGCGGAACTGATCGTCAAGGTGAAGGAGCCGTTGCCGGAGGAATGCGGCCTGTTCCGGCGCGGCCAGATGTTGTTCACCTATCTGCATCTGGCTGCCAACCGGCCGGTAACCGAAGCGCTGATGAAGTCCGGCGTGACGGCGCTGGCGTATGAGACGTTCGAAGTCAATCGCCGGCTGCCCCTGCTCGAGCCCATGAGCGAAATCGCGGGACGCATGTCCATTCTCGTCGGCGGTTACTTTTTGGCCAAGCATTTCGGCGGCAGCGGCGTGTTGCTGGGCGGTGTGCCGGGTGTTCTGCCGGGGAAAATAGTCGTTTTGGGCGGAGGCGCAGCCGGTATCAATGCCGCGCGGATGGGCACCGGGCTGGGTGCGGACGTGACGATTCTCGAGGTGGACATCGAACGGATGCGGTTCCTGGACATCACCCTGCACACGGCGCACACATTTTACTCCAACGAATCGCACTTGTTGGAGCTGCTGCCAGGAGTGGACCTGCTCATCGGGGCCGTGCTGGTGCCCGGGGCCCGGGCGCCCAAATTGATCCGCCGCGACATGCTCCGCCGGTTGCGGCCCGGGAGCGTGCTCGTGGACATTGCAATCGATCAGGGCGGCTGCGCCGAGACTTCACGCCCGACCACGCATCACGATCCGGTGTTCGTCGAGGAGGGCGTCACTCATTACTGCGTGGCCAACATGCCGGGCGCCTATGCCCGGACCGCGACACAGGCGCTGACGAGCGCGACGTATCCTTACCTTGAGCTGCTGGCCGATCACGGCCTGGCGGAGGCTTGCCATCGCCAGCCGGCGCTGCTGAGCGCCGTCAATGTGATGGAGGGCAGAATCACCAACCGGGCGGTCGCCGAGGCGCATGGATTGAAGGCTTCGCCAGTGCCGGTCTAAAGGTCGTTCAGCAGTTTACTTCCGCGCCTCCGCCGATTTTCCGTGCGCCCCGAGACCCTCCATCCCGGCAAAGGCGCGCACAGCCGGCAGCGCTTTCTTGAGCGAAGCGCGGGAGTACTCCACCACGCTCGTCCGCCGCTGGAACTGATCGACGGTCAATCCGGCAAAGGACGCGCCGGCGCCGCCGGTGGGCAGCGTGTGACTCGGTCCGGCAACGTAATCCCCCAGCACCGTCGGTGAAAAAGGTCCCAGGAAAATTGCGCCGGCGGTCAGAATCCCCTCCGAGAGAAAACGCGCGTTGCGCGTCATCACTTCGCAATGCTCCGGCGCGAGCCGGTTGGCGAGCGCCACCGCGTCCTCGAGTGTTTTGACCTGGACCAGCCAGGTGTTGTCGTCGAGCACGCGCTCGATGAAACGGCGGCGGGCCAGCGTTGGCAGTTGCTTCGCGATTTCCTTTTGCACGGCATTCAGCACTTTCGCCGACGTGGTGACCAGCCAGACCCGCTCGTGTCCGGAGCCGTGTTCGGCCTGCGCGAGCATGTCCGCGGCGGCGAAGGCCGGGATGGCCGTGTCATCCGCCAGCACCAGCACTTCGCTGGGTCCCGGCAGCAGATCGATGGCGACCTGACCCACCAACAGGCGTTTGGCCGCGACCACGTAGGCGTTGCCGGGACCGAAAATCTTCTGAACGCGCCCGATCGTCGCCGTGCCGTAGGCCATCGCCGCGATCGCCTGCGCCCCGCCGACGCGATAAACCTCTGTCGCGCCCGCCGCGCGTGCGGCGAACAGGAGCGCGGGGTTTACGGAGCCATCCTTGCCGCAGGGCGTGCATACGGCGATCTCCGGGCAACCCGCGACCCTCGCCAGCGTGATGGTCATCAGCGCCGTCGATACCAGCGGCGCGGTGCCGCCCGGGACGTAAACGCCGACGCGCTGGAAGGGATCGAACTTCTCGCCGACTTTCGCGCCGTGGGAATTCCTGGATTGCCAACCGTGCCGCCTCGATTTCCTCGCAAAAGTGGCGATGTTTTTTTCCGCCTCGGCCACCGCCGCGCGCAGGGAGGCGTCGGCCTGGAGCGACGCGGACATCCATTCGGCCCGGGTGACGGCCAGTTGGCCGGCGCCGAGTTGCGCTCCGTCAAAACGGGCGGTGTACTCCAGCAACGCGGCATCGCCGCGCTCCCGGACCGCGTCCAGGATCACGCAGACGCGACGCTCGATTTCCGGGTCGAACAGACTGGACGGCGCGGTCAGCTCTTTCAGCCTTCGGGAGAAATCAGTGTCGGTGTGACGGATCACTTTCATGCGCGACGAGGCTAGAGGATGCGATGAGGAAAGTCAAAATTGGGAAAGGCGGAAACATTCAACATCGAACAACCAACAACCAACATCCATTGTCGGAAGCGTGCTGTCGGGTCATTGGATGTTCGATGTTGAATGTTGGTTGTTGGATGTTTGTTCTGTTGTTGCTTCGTTCCCCCCTTCGTTGACACCCTCCGACCCCGCTGTTAATTTGCGCCTTCTTTGAGATGGACTACAAAGACACATTGAACCTGCCGCGAACCGGTTTCCCGATGAAGGCCGACTTGGTCGCGCGGGAACCGGAACGGCTGAAGAAATGGGAGGCGGCGCGGCTTTACGAGCGAATCCAGGAGCAACGGCCCGGCGCGGAAAAATTCGTGTTGCACGACGGACCGCCGTTTGCCAACGGCGACGTCCACATCGGCACGGCGCTGAACAAAATTCTCAAGGACATCATCGTCAAATACAAGACGCTCCGCGGGAAGAGCGCGCCTTACGTGCCCGGCTGGGATTGCCACGGTTTGCCGATCGAATTCAAGGTGTCGCAGGACATGCGGAAGGCCGGTGACACCAGCGCCGACGCCGCGACGATTCGCAAAGCCTGCGAGGCTTACGCCCGCAAATACATTGACATCCAGCGCGGGCAGTTCAAGCGGCTCGGTGTGCTCGGGGATTGGGACAACCCGTATCTGACGCTGAACAAGGAATACGAAGCGGACGAACTGCGCCTGTTTGCGGACATCGTGGAGCAAGGGTTCGTTTACCGCGGCAAAAAGCCGGTTTACTGGAGCATTCCCGCCCGCACGGCGCTCGCGGAGGCCGAAGTCGAGTACCACGACCACGTCAGCCAGAGCATCTTCGTGAAATTTCCGGTTGCCGGCCAGCCGAACACGTTCGTGCTGATCTGGACGACGACGCCGTGGACGCTGCCGGCGAACCTTGCTGTGGCTTATAACTCGACGTTCCAATACGTGAAGGTGGTCGTCGGCGGGGAAAATTACATTTTATTCCGCGGTTCGCTTCCAGCCGTTGCCGAGAAATGCGGCTGGAGCAGTTACACGGAACAACCACTCGGCGTGGACGAACTGGCGAAGCTGCAATACCAGCATCCCTTCTGCAACCGCACCGGCAAATTGTACGCGGGCGACAGTTTCGTCACGAGCGACACCGGCACCGGGTTCGTCCATATCGCGCCGGGGCATGGGCTGGAAGACTATGGCATCGGGCTCCAGCATGGCCTGCCGATTTACTCGCCGGTGGATGACGATGGGAAATTTGCCTACACGAATGATTTGCCGGTGGAGCAGCAAATGCCGGCCGAGATGGTCGGGAAATCCATTTTGGAGAAGCACGGCAAGAGCGACGCCAACGAAGCCGTATTGCACGCACTCCGTGCCAGACATGCGCTGCTGCACCAGGAAGATTATCCTCACAGCTATCCGCACTGCTGGCGCAGCAAGACGCCCATCATATACCGGGCGATGGATCAGTGGTTCATCAGGATTGACCACGTAGCCGCGTTTGTGAAAACGCGGACCGATTCTCCTCCAACCAAAAACCGCGCTTTGACAAGCGCGGCTACGTTTCGTCAACGCGCGCTTGAGGAAATCGACCACGTGCAATGGATCCCCGAATGGGGTGTGAACCGCATCAAGGGGGCCGTCGAATCCCGTCCCGACTGGTGCATCTCGCGCCAACGGGCGTGGGGCGTGCCGATCCCGGCGTTTTATGACGCGAACGGCGCCGCGATTCTGGACGCGCAAATTGTCCGCAACGCGGCAGACTTGATAGAAAAACACGGCTCGAACGTGTGGTTCGAAAAGTCGGCTGCCGAATTGTGGTCCGCATTAAAACCGAAGGACTGGAAGGGCGCGGAAGCTGCCACCAAGTCCAGCGACACGCTCGACGTCTGGATTGATTCCGGGTCGTCCTCGCGCGCCGTTCTGATGCGCCGGCCCGAGCTTAACTCCAGACTCCAGACTCCGGACTCAAAACCTTCCTGGCAGGCCGACATGTATCTCGAGGGCAGCGACCAGCATCGCGGCTGGTTCCAATCCTCGCTGCTGCTGTCGCTCGCCGGCAACGGCGCCGCGCCGTTCAAGACCGTGCTGACGCACGGGTTCATGGTCGATGCCGACCGCGAAAAGATTTCCACGAGCAAGCAAGGACAGGGTGGTTACGAAAAGCCGCAGACCGCCGAGGCTTATGTGAAGAAATACGGGGCGGACATTGTCCGGCTCTGGGTTTCATCGCAGGATTTCCGGAACGACATCGTCGTGAGCGAAGAGCGGATCACGAAGGTTGCAGAGACCTATCGCGGCATCCGCAATGCGCTGCGCTACCAGCTCTCGAATCTCTACGACTTCGATCCCGAGAAGCACCGCGTGCGTGAAGACGATCTCACCGGGCTGGATCGCTGGATTCTCAGCGAGTTCTCGAAGCTCGAACAGGAAGTCATCGAGGCTTACGACAAATATGAATTCCACGTCGTTTACCAGAAGGTCAGCCAGTTCATCGCTGTCGAGCTTTCTTCGATTTATCACGACGTGATCAAAGACCGGCTTTACACCGACCCGGCGAATTCACATCGCCGCCGCTCGACGCAGA
>JBEKFT010000046.1:0-8382 GCA_050013175.1 Verrucomicrobiota bacterium | reverse complement strand
AGCCAGGGTTGTTCAGAGGCCTGCGATTGTTCAGGAAACAAGACCAGGGATGGACGTGACCCGCATTTTATTTCAAGCACATCAGGAACTGCATTTGAGCCTGCGCCCGATCCCGGGTGAAAAACCGTTGGGAATGGCTTCGAGACTTGCAAGTGTGCTGAAGGCTCATGATGCCAGGGTCGTCCGGCATGAAGTTTTCGGCTCGCGGGCAGTTTATGCCGAAACAATGCAAGCATTGCAGCGCGAGATCGGGGAATTCGACTGGCCGGTGACATGGGTTGGGGGCGAAATACATTCAGAGACGGGTATCTACGGCATGCACGTTTTTGCAGTGGCAGGGACACCTAGAGAAACTGTTTGGCAAGATGGACAGCCGGTGGGGCGAATATTCAGTGATGGCTGCTTCAAACACTGCATATTGGGAGGGATCACCTCCTCAAAACCCAATGCCCTGAAGTCGGACCAGTGCCGCGAGCTCCTGGAACGACTAGCGGCTATTTTGGGAGAAGCTGGCATGGACATGACAAATGTGGTGCGGACCTGGTTTTTTCTGGATGATATCTTTGGTTGGTATGGGGATTTCAACAGGGCACGCAACGAGTTTTTCAGCCGAACGAAAGTATTCAGTGGCCTTGTGCCAGCCAGCACCGGTATTGGCGGACAAAATCCTCTCGGCAGTGCCTTGGTTGCGGGTGTGTGGGCGGTTCGGGCGGAAACCGAATCTGCAACCGTTCGGGAAGTGGTATCACCATTGCAATGCCCGGCGACGAATTACGGCAGTGCTTTCAGCCGGGCGATTCTGATGGAAGCGGAAGGCTGGGGGAGGTTACTGGTTTCAGGCACGGCAAGCATTGGACCGGGCGGAGAAACCGTGCATGGTGGGGATTTGATGAAGCAAATTGAGACGAGCATGGCGGTGACACAAGCCATACTGAAATCGTGCGGTTTTGATTATGCTGATGTCACCCGCGCCATCGCGTATTTCAAAAACGCTCAGGAGGACTCAACGCTCGCATCAGGAAAGGAATGGCTTGAGGAAAAATGCCCGCACACCATCGTGGCGCAGGCAGACATTTGCCGCCCGGATCTGCTGTTTGAAATAGAATTGGACGCGATCCTTTAGTCCTTGAGGTCCGTGCCACCGGGCTATGGAAAACTTTTATTTTCGCGCGGAATCTAATTGTCCGGCGGGCGGGGACCGGAACTCACGGCGGGCGGTTCAGCCTTCCGAAGCCCGGCGGCTTTGCTCGATGGGTTGGGAGATCGTCTCAACTGTCCTGGACAACGGCGGCTTCTGGTAGGGGGAGTGCAGGTTGAAATAGATCCCGCACAGTGGCCGCGGACCGTCATTCTGGCTGAGGATCACCGTGATGTATTTGTCCAGGGCGATGCCATGGCGAAGCTGCGGACCGCGGCTGTCAAACGCGCGGATGGCTTTCGTCACGAGGGACACCAGGGACACCTCGAAATCCTCGGGCGTCTTGTCAATGCAGATGACGTACGCCTGATACGCCTTCAAGGCTTCTGCTATCTCGGGCTTGAACGTCTCAACAGTCACCCTTGAAGCATAAATCCGGAATTTCAAATGGAAAGCGAAAAAAAGGAGATTTTCAGGAATAATTTCAGGCCGGCTTCAGGGGGCCGTTCTCATCTTCTGTCGCGGCCCGAACAATGCCGTGCCGATCCGCACGAGGGTCGCCCCTTCCTCGACCGCCGTTTCGAAATCGCCGGACATGCCCATGCTCAACTGCGGCAGGGACGTCCCGAGGATGCCCGCGCACTGCTCTTTGAGCTCGCGCAACCGGCGGAAGACCGGCCGCGTCTTTTCCGGGTCCGGGGTCCACGGCGGCACGGTCATCAGGCCCTGGATATCAATTCGCGAGAGCGCCCTGAGTTGCAGCAAATCCGAGAGCAACTGGTCGGGGGGATACCCAAACTTGCTGGCTTCGCCCACGATATTGACTTCGAGCAGCACCGGCATGGTTTTGGCGGCCAGCCCGGCGCGCTTGTGGATTTCTTCTGCGAGCCGCAGGCTGTCCACGCTTTGGATCATTTCGAAAAGATCAACCGCGTCACGGCACTTGTTGGACTGCAGATGTCCGATCATCTGCCAGCGAAGGCGATCCGGGCAGAGGGGGATTTTTATCCTGGCCTCCTGGACCTTGTTCTCGCCGAAGAGGGTCAAGCCGAGGCTCGCGGCCTCCTCCACCGCTTCCGGAGGGTGTCCTTTGGCGACGGCCAGCAGCGTGACGGACGCCGGATCGCGCCCGGCGCGTGCGCAGGCGGCCGCGATGCGCCGCCGGATCGACGCCAGATTCGCCTCTAAATCCATGGGGCGACAATAGCGCGGTTGTGTTGGGGTGAATAGTGAATAGTTGGGGTGCGGAGTCGCCGCTGCTCAAAAGATTGCCTCCGGGGAAATCGCTGGTATATTTCCTCGCCAATTGACCTCGACAGTTCGCAAGAACGTATGGCCACGATAAAATCTGTTGTGATTGTCTTTGAAGTGCTGCTGCTCTTCAACCTGCTCATTGCGGTCCACGAATTGGGGCATTTCCTGGCGGCGAAATGGCGCGGGTTGAGAATCGACCGCTTCGCGATCTGGTTTGGCAAGCCGGTCTGGAAGACGAAAATCGACGGAGTGGAATATGCCCTTGGGTGGATTCCCGCCGGCGGTTATGTGGCGTTGCCGCAGATGGCAAGCATGGAGGCGATCGAGGGCAAAAGCGAGGGTTCGGCCCAGCCGCCGCCGCCCATTTCCGCGCTCGACAAGATGATCGTGGCGTTCGCCGGCCCGTTGTTCAGCTTTCTGCTCGCCTTTGCATTTGCGGTCGTGGTTTGGGGGGTCGGCAAACCGGTGAACGAGGACAACAATTCGACCACCATCGGCTGGGTGGAAATGGACGGGCCGGCATGGAAGGCCGGGTTGCGACCGGGCGACACCATTATGGAGATCGACGGTCATCCGGTGAAGGAGTTCGGGCCGCCGGCGCAAGACAGCGTCACCTGGCGCATCATCACGAGCGAAGGAACGAACATCGCGATCAAATATGTCCGCGATGGCAAGGAGCAAATGGCGTACGCGGTGCCGTCCCTCAGGCCGACGAAATGGTATGAGCGGAAGGCCTTGAGGCAGATCCACGTTTCGTCGGAGACGCCGGCGGTCATTTATCAGGTCGCCAGCAACAGCCCGGCTGCGGTGGCCGGGCTTCGTCATGGCGACAGGATCGTCGCGATGGACGGCCGGAAGATTTACAGTTTCATGCCGATCGTTGCCGCCCAGGACGCGATGAGCAACAGCCCCGCAACTCCCATCACGCTGACCGTGGTCCGCAACCAGGAGCAGTTCGACCGTACGCTCATGCCTGAAAAACCCCTGCAGCCGCCCCATAGCAGCCCCTCCCTGGGCATTCTCGCATGGGAAGCTGAGACAAACGTCATGCTGGCGCACCCCGGCCCATTCGATCAGGTCCGGGACAGCGCGGGAGAAATCTTCGCCACACTCGGCACGGTGCTTTCACCCAAAAGCCACGTCGGCGTGCAGCAACTGGGCGGCGCGGTGACGATCATCCGGCTCTACAGCAATTTATTTGAAAGCGAGCATGGCTGGCGCCTCGTTCTCTGGTTCAGCGTGGTGCTGAATGTGAACCTCGCCATGCTCAACCTGCTGCCCTTCCCGGTCCTGGATGGCGGCCACATCATGCTCGCGTTGCTGGAAGCGATACGGCGCCGGCCTGTCAGCCCAACGGTCCTCCAGGCGATGCAAACCGGTTGCGCCGTGGCGCTGATCGCCTTCATGCTGTTCATTGCGTTCTTCGACACGGGAGATTGGATCCGGAACGCCCGTGAAAACCATGAACAGCCGGTCGTATTCGCCCCCAAGCAATAGACCATTCCCGATGCGCTATTGCCACTCCCCCCTTTTCCACCGGCGCCGAACCACCCGCCCGGTCACCATCGGCGATCCGAAACACGGCGGCGTCATCGTCGGCGGCGGCCATCCCGTCGTGATCCAATCCATGATCACCTGCGACACAATGGACACGGCCGAATCCGTCAGGCAGACGCTGGAACTGGTGGCGGTCGGCTGCCAGATCGTCCGCATCACTGCGCCCACCGTGAAGGACGCGGCCAATCTCCGGAACATCGTCCGGGAACTCCGCAGCCGCGGCTGCCACGTGCCCATCGTCGCCGACATCCACTTCAAACCCGATGCCGCGATGGAAGCGGTGAAATGGGTCGAAGTCGTCCGCGTCAACCCGGGCAACTACGCCGACAAGAAGAAATTCGCCGTCAAGGAATACACGGACGGCGAGTACGCCGCGGAACTGAAGCGGATCGAGGAGGCCTTTGTGCCGCTGGTGCTCGAGTGCAAGCGCCTGAACCGCGCCCTGCGCATCGGCACCAACCACGGCTCGCTCAGCGACCGCATCATGAACCGCTACGGCGACACCCCGCTCGGGATGGTCGAAAGCGCCCTCGAGTTCGCCCGCATCTGCCGTGCCCACGACTTCCATCATTTCAAGTTTTCGATGAAATCGAGCAATCCAAAGGTGATGATTGAATGCTACCGGCTCCTCGTCGCGCGACTCGAACAGGAGGGGCCGGACTGGAATTACCCCATCCACCTGGGCGTGACTGAAGCTGGTGAAGGCGAGGACGGCCGGATCAAGAGCGCCATCGGCATCGGCTCGCTGCTGTGCGACGGCCTGGGCGACACCATCCGGGTTTCGCTCACGGAAGATTCCCCGCGCGAAATCGAAGTCTGCCGCGATTTGCTCGATCAGATTCCGAAGCTCACCATGACGCAGGCTCCCGGCGTGCGGGCTCCGGAGGCCTCTCTGCCCGGTGAACCCGCAGTCACGGAAAACGGCGCCGCATTCCCTTTCGATCCCTTCACCTTCACCCGCCGCCCCACGCCGGAGATCGAGCTGGCCGACGGCATCCGGTGCGGCGGCGAACAGACCGTTCGCGTCGCGATCACGCGCGCCACGTGGGATAAGGTGGCTCCAAAAATCCCCGCCAAGACCGACGTGAAACCGGAGGCGGTGTATGAAGACCTGAACGTGGCGGAAATTGATCCGACGGGGGAATTTGAAATCAACTGCGACACGCAGTTGGTGACCGTCAAGGACGGCGCGCCGCTGCCGGCGATCGCCGCGTTCCGCCTGCTGGCGGCGAAACTGAAGAGGCTCGGGCGCCAGAACCCGATTTTGTTGAAGGATTGTCTCGACGGCGGCGGGGACGGGGCCGAGCCAAAGATTGCCCTGCTGCGGGCGTCGGCGGTGATCGGCTCACTGCTGGCAGACGGCATTGGAGACGCCATTTTGATTCGAGGCGAACCGGGCGCAGGCCAATCCTTGCGGCTGGCTTACAACCTGTTGCAGGCGGCCGGTTGCCGGTCGTTCAAGACGGATTACGTGGCGTGTCCCTCCTGCGGCCGGACGCTGTTCAACCTGCAGACGGTGACAGCCCGGATCAAGGCGCGCACGGACCATCTCAAAGGCGTGAAGATCGCGATCATGGGCTGCATCGTGAACGGTCCCGGCGAAATGGCGGATGCGGACTTCGGCTACGTGGGAGGCGCGCCGGGCAAGATCAATCTTTACGTTGGCAAGACGCCGATCAAATTCAACATTCCCGAAGCCGAGGCGGTGGACCGGCTTGTGGACCTGATCAAGGAACACGGCAAGTGGGTGGAGTTGGAAACGCAAGAGGTTGCGCCAACGGGCAACTGATTTGTCCCGCACGACCTCGTTCCGGCATGAGCGAGCGATAAAACTCGCGGCCGCCGTCATCGGACCCGTCCAGCGAGCGCCCGAAGGGATTTCACTTCCGGTCAACCACAGGCGGCGTCCCGGCCCTTTGGGATTTTGCCGACGTGAACGCTCAGGAATTCGTGTAAGAATTGCCGCAGCTCGGTGGTTTGCGCCGCGCTGAGCCCGAGCCGCGCCACCACCGGCCAGTCGCTCTCCGCAAAGGCCCTTGCCAACTGCCTTGCCCCAGGCGTCAACCGGCTCGTCTCCCAATCAGGCTGGAGCCCGAGTTCGATCAGCAGCTTGAGTTCAAACGCAAAAACGGTCCGCGGCTGCGGCGGTGCGAGGCTCAGCGCCTTCAGGAATTCCCGCGCGAGTTCGAAGATCGCGGGCAGGGGAGTCTCTCTTTCCGTGGTATGTTCGACGAGCGCGGCGGCATAAGCGGCCTGCCGCAGACGTCCCAGATCCTGTCGCAACGCGGAATGGGTTTCGCGCAAGACTGCTTCACGCAAGGTATGCAGATCGGAGCGCCGGCTGCGGACAAAGCTGAAGTCCGCCTCGTAAAACAGGTCGAGCCGTCCGCGGAAGGGCGATCCGGGGCGCAGGGCGCCCTTGGCCACCGTGTTGAGCCGGCCGGATCCGGGCGTGAGCCAGTGAACGATGAGGCTCGTCTCGGTAAACCGGCGCGTGCGGAGAACAATGCCGGTGGCACGATCGGTCATGGCACGCGAGCCCCGGCTTCCACGGTGGATGCAAAAGAGGATCCGGGATGGAAGATTGAGGAGGACATGCGCTTCGAACGCACGAGGTTATTTTCCATCCGTCAGCTTGACTTGGCGCGCTGTCCCCGATGACGGCGTGAATTCGGGGGCGATCGAGCCGAGGCTGACGATGTACTTGACACCTTCCGCAACGGACATTTCGAGCTGGGTCACCTTGTCCGCCGGCACGAGGATCAGGAATCCGGAGGTGGGATTGGGCGTGGTGGGTACAAACACGCAAACCAGGTCCTCCCTCGTCTTGGCGAGAGCTTCCGGGTCGCCTTCACCGGTGATGAACCCCAGCGAATAGGTGCCGGCCTTCGGGAATTCGACCAGCACGACCTTTTTGAACGAGCTCTTCTTGCCGCAGGTGAAGGCCTCGTTGACCTGCTTGATGGTGCCGTAAATCTTGTTGAGCAGCGGCACCCGCAGCAGCGTCAGATCCAGCCACTCGATCATGCGCCGGCCGACATAATAACGGGTCAGAAAACCCGCGGTTGCGACGAGAAAAACCGCCAGCAACAGGGCGACGAAGCTCCAATACCAATGCATCGGCCCGTCGCCATTGCTGCCATGGGTGATGCGCGGCGGGACGAAGAACAACAGCAGGTCGGTGACGCTGGCGATGGTGCCGAAGACCCATTTGACGAGCGCGAACGTGACCAATGCGGGCAAAAGGACCGCAAAACCGGCCAGGAAGTTCGTTCGCCAGCGGGCGACATGTCCTTTTTTCACGGGGCCAGTTTAAGGTTGCCGGGATGTTTCCTCAAGGACAGAGAGGAGGATTGTAATGCGCGAAAGCGGAGGAGACGGCACATCGCCCGACTCATTTTTTCAGCGATGCTTGACTGAGGGGATCTGGCTTCGTTGAGCTGCTTTCTGGCGACGGGCCGTCGCCACCCCGACAGGCCGCGCCAGCTCCGGGATCGCGCAGCAGCGGCCAAGCCGGCGAAGCAGGCGGTCTTCCTCGAGCTTCATTCTGCGCCGGTCGCCCGGGCGCCGGTCGTCGTAGCCGGTCAGGTGAAGCAGGCCATGGATGACATAGCGGGCCAGTTCCTCGAGGCAGATGAAGATTTCGCCGTGCAGACCCGGCGGGCTTCCATAATCGAACGCGATCACATCCGTCGCGCCTGCGTGCCGGAGGAAGGTTTCGTTGAGGCGCGACATTTCCGGCGGGCGCACGAGACAAATCCCCAGATCACAGGGTTCCGCCGTTCCCAGAACTCGAAGCAGACATGCGGCGAAGCGGCGCAGATGGCGCACGTTGACGGGAACCGCGCGCTGGCGATTCCGGATGGACAGGGCGGCGCTCAAGAGTCCTCGGCGCCTCGAGCCGGACGCGCTTTGCCGCGGTGCTCCTCGTACGCGGCGATGATGCGCTGCACGAGCGGGTGGCGGACGACATCGCGCTTGGTGAACTCGACGATCGCGATGCCTTCAACGTGTTTCAGGACTCCATGAGCCTCGAGCAGGCCGGACCGTTTCGGGAGCGGCAGATCCACCTGGGTTTCGTCGCCCGTGACCACGGCCTTGGCATTGGCGCCCAGCCGGGTCAGGAACATGAACATCTGCTCAAGGGTGGAATTCTGCGCCTCGTCCAGAATGATGAAGGCGTGATTGAGCGTCCGGCCGCGCATGTAAGCCAGGGGCGCGATCTCGATGATGCCGCGTTCCATGTGCTTTTGAACCTCCTCGGCCGAAAGCATGTCGTGCAGCGCGTCGTGGAGCGGACGGAGGTAGGGCATGATTTTCTCGTAAAGATCGCCCGGCAGGAACCCCAGCGCTTCGCCGGCCTCGACAGCGGGGCGGGTCAGGATGATGCGCGACACCTTTCCATCGCGCAACGCGGCCAGGGCCATGGCGAC